>NZ_JBSFDP010000013.1:202945-209933 GCF_053593975.1 Streptomyces sp. NPDC002004 | reverse complement strand
GGGTGCCGCGCCGTCCGGCGCGGCACCCCCGGCGCGTGCGGCCCCGCGCCCGGGCACCTCAGCCGGTCGGTGTCTCGCTGTCGTCCAGGACCTCGGCGGTCCAGCCGTAGGTGAGCTCTCGGCCGTCCACGGTCAGCGCCTCCACGGAGCGGGTGCGCGGATCGATGTCGGCCTGTACGCCCTCCCCCGCGAAGCGCGGGAAGCCCGACCTGCCGAGTTCGCCGGTGGCCTCGACGGTTGCGGTGCGCAGCGCGGGCCCGTGGTTCGGATGGTTGTCCGCGTCGACGAGCTGGGGCTCCAGCACGACGACGTACCGGGTAGGTGTGGCGGTCACGCTCCCCACGCTAGTGCGCCGCGCCGGGCGCCGCCTGTTGTCGGCGCTCCGGACGCGGCCCGGGCGTCCCGGCCGAGGCCGGTGGCCGGCCCCGGCGGGACCGGTGGTGGCCTCACCGCGGGGTCACCTCACTCGCAGGGGTAGATGTCCCCGCTGGCCATGCCGCTCTCCTGTTCGCTGCGCGACTCCAGGCGCAGGGCCTTCTCCTTCAGCCGGTTGCGCTCGCCCGGATCGGTGGCGCGTTCGGCCTCCTGTTCCAGTTCCCTGGCCTGCTCGCGCAGTTGCCGGATGTGTTCCGGCGAGCCGTCCGCGACGCTCATGATCACTCCTCGCAGCAGGCGGATACGGACCCTTCGCCCCTCGGGCCGGTCATCTGCCCCTTCAGTGAATCAGCGGCCTCCACCGGACGCATGTCGAACGTCTGATCGACATGCTGACGACCCGCAGCCCCGCCCCGGCAGGCCGGCGCCCCGCACACCGGCGGAACGACGTCGCGCCGACGAGCCGGCCAATCCACCCACCCCGGCCAGGACATGCGTTTGACATGATCGCCGGCCTCACACGTCGACCCGCTCCGGAGAGCGGCACTTTTCGGCCGGAACCCGACGCGCTCCGGACACAGGCAACCCCCCGCGCCCGACGGGCGTCTTGATCGACAACGGGCAGCGGCGCGCGAGACCGCGCCGGCCGTGCGGACTCCCCGACCCCGGGGAAGACACCCGACCCTTTCGGTCCGGGTGGTTTCCCGTATCACTATGCGCTCGGTGTATACACGCTGCGTATACACCCGGTGCACAGAGAGGTCGGATCTCCGCGCTGCCGCCCGTGCGCCGCCGTACCGACCGAACGGCGGCGCGGATATCGCAGCACGACGAAAGGCATTCATGTACGGCAAGGCATTCGCCCCCGAGTACCAGGGCGCACTCACCTCCCTGTCCGTGAATTCGTCCCTGGTCGACGTCCTGGCCGCCGGCACCGAGCAGTTGCGGGCGGCGGAGGCCGCCGGGTCCCGCGGCGAGGCGGCGCGTTCGGGGCTGGCCGTCGCGGAGGCGCACCGCAGGCTGGGCCAGGTGGAGGACGCCGACCGGGCGTGGAAGGCGAGCTACCGTGCCGCCCGGGAGGCCGAGGACACCGGGGCCATGGCGTGGGCCCTGTGGAGCGGGGGCACCCTGGCCCGGCAGCGCGGGGCGCTGGCACTGGCCTGGCGGCTGCTGGGCCTCGCGGCGGAGCTCGGCGAACGCGGCGGCGACATCGTCGTCCGCGGCTACTCACTGGCCGGCCTGGCCGAGACCGGCCGCATCCAGGGCGACTACGCGGCCGTGGGCGCCCTGCACGAGCAGCTGCTGGCGGAGGCCAGAAAGCGCGGCGAGGCGCGGCACACGGTGTGGGCGCTGGAGGGCATCGCACAGATGCACCGCAACACGGGGTCGTACGACACGGCGTACGCGATGTTCGAGGAGGCCGCCGGGATAGCCGCGGCCGCCGACGACCGCCGCGGGCACGCCTGGGCCCTGCGCGGCCTGGCCGACATCGTCTCCGTGCGCGACGGGGACGCGGAGCGCGCGCTCGGCCTGCTGGCGGAGGCGGAGACGACCTGCCGTGAGATGAACCTGTCGAGCGCCCTCGCCTACAACCACAAGATGCGCGGCAATGTGCTGTACCGCGCGGGCCGGTACGAGGAGGCGCGGGAGGTGTACGCCACGGCGCTCGAGGAGTTCGAGGAGATGAGCGAGCCGCGCGGCGAGGCACTGGCCCGGCTCGGCCTGGTCAAGTCGCGGGCCCGCCTGGGTCGCGACCGGGCGGAGACCGCCGCCGACCTGGCCGACCTGGCCCGTGTGCTGGAGGGCATCGGCCTGCGGCACGCCCGGCAGATGGTGGCACGCGCGCAGGAGGAGTTCGGCATCGGCGCGGACGGCGGGACCTCCGGCTCCGCCGCCGCCACGACCGCGGAGGCCGGAAGGTGACGGCGGCGTCCCCGACGGCGGGGTTCGTCGAGGCGGCCGGCACCGTCGGCACACCGCCGGTCCTGGAACGCTGCCGGGATCTGGTGCGCCCCGCGCTCGTCGAGGCCGTCGGCCGTCTGCATCCGTGGCCGGCCGAGATGGCCGCGTACTCCTTCGGCTGGTGCGAGGTCGGCGGTGCACCGGCGGCGGGTGCGGGCGGCAAGGGCGTGCGTCAGGCGCTGGCCGTGCTGGGAGCGGAGGCGGCCGGCGCGCCCGGCGAGACGGGTGTCGCGGCCGCCGTGGCGGTCGAGTTGGTGCACGCGTTCTCGCTGCTGCACGACGACATCATGGACGGCGACGCGCTGCGGCGGCGCCGGCCGGCCGTGTGGAAGGCGTACGGCACGGGCCCCGCGGTGCTCGCCGGCGATGCGATGTTCGCCCTGGCGGTGGACACGCTGGCGGCCGCGCCGGGCAGCCGTGGCCCCGCCGCCGTACGCCATCTGGCGGGCGCCCTCAACGACCTGGTCCACGGTCAGGCGGACGACCTGCTCTTCGCGGCGCGGCCCTGGACCGGACCGCAGGCGGTCTCCCCCGCCGAGTACCGGACGATGGCCGAGCACAAGACCGGCGCGCTGCTGGGGAGCGCCGCGGCGCTGGGTGCCCTGCTCGCCGGGGCGCCGCCCGAGACGGTGGCCGCGCTCGACCGGGCCGGACGGCACCTCGGGGTGGCGTTCCAGGTGGTCGACGACCTGCTCGGGATCTGGGGCGACCCCGAGGTCACCGGGAAGCCGGTGCACGGCGATCTGCGCCAGGGCAAGAAGACCTTCCCGGTGCTGGCAGCGCTCGGCGCTCCCGCGCGGGGTTCGGCCGAGCCGGCCGCCCGGAGTCTGGCGGCGCTGCTCACCGCGGACGGTGCCGGTGACGAGGCGTCGGTCCGGCGCGCGGCCGCCCTGGTCGAGGAGGCCGGCGGGCGGACGGCCGCGTACGAGGAGGCCGGCCGCCATCTCGACGCCGCTCACGCCTGCGTGGACGCCGCCGGGTCGGCACCGCACGCCGCCGACGAACTGCACGGCCTCCTGGGCTACCTGGCACGGCGCGAACTCTGACGCCCGCCGGGCCCGTCCGCCCGCCCGTCCACCCGTGCCTCGGGCGGACGGGCGGGGCGGTGCCCGGTCCGTGAGCGGGGTGGGGTCCGTGCGCAGGGGTCCACCGTCCGAACGGGCGGCCGGTCCGCGGGGCGGCGGCCGGTTCGCGGACCGGCTCCCCGATACCCCGCACGGCCCCCGCATTGGGCCACTTGCGCACGCTCCGCAGGCTACGGGTGACCATATGTGGCGAGGCGGAAACGGCGACCTTAGCTTCGGCTCATGGCGAAACGACAGATCTTGTATCTCGGATGCGTCACGCTCATCGCGGCGTCGGGGCTGGGCTGTGCCCCGGCGGAAGGGGCAACGGCGGGTCATACCGTGGTTCCCGGGGAGTCGATCCAGAAGGCGGTCGACGCCGCGAAGTCGGGCGACACCATCTCCATCGCTCCCGGCACCTACCAGGAGAGCGTCCTGATCACCAAGTCCGGTCTGACGATCCGTGGGTCCGGCCGGGGCACCACCATCATCAAGCCGTCGGCGACCAAGGAGGCCGCCACCAACGCCTGCGCCAAGGCCGGCAACGGCCTCTGCGTCCAGGGCACGTCCGGCCACCCCGTCGTCGGCACGACGATCCGCGCGCTCACGCTGAGCGGCTACTCCAAGAACGCCCTGTGGGCCACGGGGACCGACCAGCTGACGGTCCGTGACGTGGCCGCGGAGAAGAACGGCAACTGGGGCTTCGCCACGGAGAAGTCCACCAGGAGCGTGTTCCGGGACAACCTCGCCCAGAACAACGCGGAGTCGGGGCTCTTCCTGTCCAACACCGTGGGCGAGGAGGGGGGCGCCACCGACGCCCTCGACACCCTGGTCCGCAGCAACGTCCTCAAGAACAACCGGGTCGGTCTCACCGTCCGGCGCCTGCGGAACCTGAGCGTCGACCAGAACGACGTCTCCGGCAACTGCAACGGCATCTTCGTCGTGGGTGACGAGGGCAAGCCGCGGGCCGGACACCTCTCGATCCGCTCCAACACGGTCCACGCGAACAACAAGTACTGCCCGAAGACGGCGCGGCTCCCCTACATCCAGGGCTCCGGGATCGTCCTCACCGGCACCGAGGACAACCTCGTGGAGAAGAACACCATCCGCGACAACGTCGGAAAGTCGCAGTTCTCCGGCGGCGTGGTGCTGTTCAAGAGCTTCGTGGGTACGCCCAACGACCGCAATGTCGTCCGCGACAACACGGTCACCGGCAACACGACGGCCGACCTGGCCAACCGGGGGCCGGGTACCGGCAACAAGTTCGACCGCAATGTGTGCCGGGTCTCCGAGCCCGCCGGCATGTGCTGACCGACCGTCGGCCGCGCCCCTGCCGAACCACCGTGTTCCTGAAGTGAATCGAGGCGGTAAATGACCACGGTAAGTCCCACCCCTCACCCGTCGATGCGGCTGAGGGAGCTCGTCTTCGGGGCGGCCTGCGCCGCGGCCGTCCGTGCGGCGGCCAAACTGGGCGTCGCGGACGCGCTCGGCGACGAGCCGGCCACCGCGGACGACCTGGCGGCCAAGCTGCACATCGAGCAACGGCCGCTGCTGCGGCTGCTCAAGGCCCTGTCCTGCTACGGCATCTTCGCGGAGACCGACGACGGCCGGTGGGTCCACACCGACATGTCCCGGCTGCTGCGCGAGGACGACCCGCACAGCCTCAAGTACATCTCCCTGTGGTGCACCGAGCCCTGGACCTGGGACGCGTGGCCGCGGCTCGACGAGGCCCTCAAGCGCGGAGGCAGCGTCTTCCAGGACCTGTACGGCAAGGGCTTCTTCGACTATCTCCACGAGGACGCCCATGACTCGGCCCACGTCTTCAACCGGGCCATGACCACCTCCAGCGAGCAGTCGGCGCGGGAACTCGCGGACCTGCTCGACATGAGCGGGATCTCCACGGTCGCGGACATCGGCGGCGGCCAGGGTCACGTACTGGCCAGCCTGCTGGAGAAGCACCCGGAGCTGCGCGGCACCCTGCTGGATCTGCCGCGCGTGGTGGAGAAGGCCGACGCGCGGCTGCGGCCCGGCGGTCCGCTCGCCGAGCGGGCCACGATCGTCGGCGGGGACTGCCGGGACGACGTCCCGGTCCAGGCCGACATGTACATCATCAAGAACATCCTGGAATGGGACGACGAGAGCACCCGCAGGCTGCTGCGGAACATCATCACGAAGGCCCGCCCGGGCGCCAGGGTCGTCGTCATCGAGAACCTCGTCGACGACAGCCCGTCGATGAAGTTCACCACGTCCATGGACCTGCTGCTGCTCCTGAACGTCGGCGGGGCCAAGCACACCAAGAAGAGCATGGTCACGCGGATGACCGAAGCCGGCCTGACCGTCGGCGACATCCGGCCGGTCAACGCGTATCTGCACGCGTTCGAAAGCACGGTTCCGGCGTCCTGACCGCCGCGCCCTAGCCCCGGACCCGGCAGCCGAGGAAGCCCGCCCCGGCCGTCGCGGACGCTGCTGGTTGACTCGGGCCCTGCACGACGTCGGTCTCCAGGACCCGGTTGTGGTCCTGGAGACCGACGTCGTCGTATGCCCGCATCCGTGTCTCACACGTCGCGGCGCTCCTGCCGGTCGGGCAGCGCCGCACGCTCCTCCCCCGTGTCCGGCCCGTCGACGGGAACGGGCCGGCCGATGTCGGACGGCCAACCGGGCCTGACGCACGCAGCGAAGTCCGCGAAATCCGTCCGCAGGTACCGAGGATCGGACGGCTTCAGCCGGACCTGTTGACGGCTGTCCGCCCACCAGACCTCGACATCGGTGACCGTGCCCTCGACGGGCCACCGTTCTGCCCGCTCGGGCAACAGCAGAACGTCGACGCATCCCCCGACGCGCAACCCGATGTCCACGAAGATCCCGATCGCCCCAGGTCTGGGCACCTTCACGACAGTGCCCCGGAAGACCTGCCCGAAGCGCAGACTTCCCCGAATCCGCGCCCACTCCGCGTCCGTCACCACAACCACGCATCCTCGCAGCCCGGCCGCGCGAGCATCAGCCCGATCTCGCGATGAGCGCGGACTCACTGCGAGATCGGGCTGAATGCGCCAACGGCGGCCGCCCCCGGCCGGGGGCGGGCCCTCGGTGCGCTGCTTGTCGGTGTGGTGTTTCTGCGTGCGGTGGCGTCACGCCGACGGGTCGCGCTCCCAGCTGTAGAACGCCTGGGCCATCGCGTCCTTCGGGCTCCGCCACGTCGCCGGGTCGTAGGCGCTGACGTACACGGAGAGCTTCTCACTGATGTCCCGGAAGGCCGGGTGGTCGGCCACCTTGGCGATCGCCGGGCCCGGCGGCCGGTCGGCCTCCACGAGGTGCATGTAGACGTCGCCGAACTGGAACAGCGTGCGCCGGGTGACACCGACGAGGTGCGGCAGCTCTCCTCGGTCGGAGGCGGCGAACACATCGGCGATGTCCGCGGCGGAGCCCGGCTTCATCCGGGCCACGATCAGTGCTTGGTGGTGCATCGGAGCGTCCTTTCGGGTGGGCGCCCACGCCGCGGGGGGGGGCCCCGGGGGGGCGGCCGCGAACGGCCCCCCCGGGAGGCCGGGGTGGGCGCCGCCCCCCGCGGCCCCCCCGGGCGGGGGTAA
>NZ_JBSFDP010000013.1:32043-202935 GCF_053593975.1 Streptomyces sp. NPDC002004 | reverse complement strand
TTGGGGGTCCCTCCGCGGCAACTTGGGGGGGGCCCCCCCCCCCCGGCGCCCCGCGGGCGGCGGCCCCCGGACGACGGGCGACGGAGGTTCCCTGCTTGCGCCGGGCCCGCAGGGAGCCCGGAGGGAGGGTCACTCGCTGGTGACGGAGGCGGGCCGGCGCGCCTGGGCGCGCTGCTCGATCTTGTCGCGGATCAGGCCCATCTGGATGACCGAGTTGCGGTTGATGTTGTCGGTCATCCACTCGTCGTCGACGGGCGCCTCGGGCTTCATCGCAAATTCCTGCGCCCAGTGCATCCGGGTGCCGTTCGGGGTCTCCGAGTACATCCACTTGATGTTCATGTACTCGAAGGGGCCCGGTTCGACACGGCGGGCTCGGACCGTCAGGCCCGGCCGGTCGGTGGTCCGCTCCGAGACCCAGCTCCAGACCTTGCCGTTCTCGTCGGGGTGCATGGTCAGCCGGAAGGTGGTCTTCTCACCCTCCCGCGCCAGCACCTCCACGGAGGCGTACTCGCTGAACAGCTGCGGCCAGTTCTCGATGTCGTTGGTCATGTCCCAGACGAGGTCGAGGGGGGCGGCGATGGTCACTTCGTTTTCGGTGTGCCCGGTCACATCAGGCTCCTGCCATGAGAGAGTGGTTGACGAGGTCGAGGAATTCACGCGGAGTCCTGCACTTCTCCGCGTCGGTGGGCAGCGCCCGGCCGTGGCTGTTCTCCAGTTCGCCGACGATGCCGAGCAGACCGAGCGAGTCCAGACCGAGGTCCGTGAAGGCGACGTCGATCCGGTCCGCCAGGTCGGACGGGTCGAGGGTGACGCCGGCCGCCTTCTTGATGAGAGCGGTCAGCTGCGGGACGGACAGTTCGCTGTTCATGAGCGGTTTCTCCTTCTCACGAGAGGGCTTCGACGCCGCGCCGCAGCACGAGCGCCGCATTGGAGCCCATGAGTCCCCGGCTGAGTACCAGTGCCGTGCGCAGCTCGGCGGGCCGAGCGTGCGTGGTCACCACGTCGAGGTCATGGCAGACGTCGAAGACGTTGGGGGTGGGGGGTACGAGGCCGTGCTCCATGGCGAGCACCGCGGCGGCCGCGTCCAGTACGGGCGCCCCGCAGTAGGCCCGGCCGATGCCGGTCTTGGGCGCCGTGACCGGCACCCGCCTGCCGTGGGCGCCGAGGGCGTCGGCGACGGCCAGCGCCTCGGCCCGGTCCGCCTCCGGTACGCCGAGCGCGTCGGCGAACACGACGTCTATCTCCTCGGGTGCGCACCCCGCCTCGTGCAGCGCGCCGCGTATGGCGTGGGCGAGGCCCTCCCGGGAGTCCGCCCAGCGGGAGGCCCCGGTGAAGGTCGCGGCGTGGCCGGCTATGTAGGCCCGGGCCGGCACCTCGCGGCGCCGTGCGGCCTCCTCGTCCTCCAGGACGAGCATGGCGCCGCCCTCGGCGGGGACGAAGCCGCAGGCCTCGCTGGTGAAGGGACGGTAGGCGCGGGCCGCGTCCCCGGAGGTGCTGAGGTCCTCGTAGCCCAGCTGGCAGACCACGGAGTACGGAGCGAGGGGGGCCTCGGCCGCACCGACGACGACGGCGTCGGTGCCGCGCAGGATCACCCGGGCGGCATGGGCGAGGGCATCGAGGCCGCCGGCCTCGTCGCTGGCCACCACGCCGCAGGGGCCCTTGAACCCGCCGCGTATGGATATCTGTCCGGTGCTGGCCGCGTAGAACCAGGCGATGGACTGGTACGGGCCCACGAACTTGGAGCCCTGCCCCCACAGCCGTTGCAGCTCCCGCTGCCCGAACTCGCCGCCGCCGGATCCGGCAGCGGTGACGACGCCGACCGAGAACGGCTGCTCGCCGGTGTCGCCGCGGCCGAGCCGGGCGTCCTCCAGGGCGAGATCGGCCGCCGCCATCGCGAAGTGACTGAACCGGTCGGTCTGGACGAGGAACCGCTCCTCGATCAGCGATGCCGGGTCGAAGTGGCGTATCTCGCCGGCTATGCGGAGCGGCAGGTGTTCGCAGCCCTCCCGGGTCACCCGGTCGAGGACGCTTATCCCCTCCTGGGTGGCCTTCCAGAAGGTCTCCGTGCTCAGTCCGTTGGGGGCGATGACGCCTATGCCGGTGACGGCCGCACGGCGTATGTGCTGCGGGCTCATCGTGTCCTCCCGTCTGGTCGGGTCAGAATCACCGCGGACTGGAAGCCTCCGAATCCACTGCCGACCGACAGCACGCTGTCCAGCTTCAGCTCGCGTGCGGTGCGCGGCACGTAGTCGAGGTCGCATTCCGGGTCCGGGGTTTGGTAGTTCGCAGTCGGCGGCACGACCTGGCGGGCGAGTGCCAGGACGCACGCCACGACCTCGATCGACCCAATGGCTCCGAGCGAGTGCCCGACCATGGACTTGATCGAGCTCATCGGGATGTCGTGGGCATGGGCGCCCAGGGACCGTTTCACCGCCGCGGTCTCGTGGCGGTCGTTCTGCTGGGTTCCCGATCCGTGCGCGTTGACGTAGTCGATCTGCGAGCCGTCCATGCGGGCGTGGTCGAGCGCGGTGTCGATGGCGCGGGCCATCTCCAGGCCCTCACGGGTGAGGCCGGTCATGTGGTAGGCGTTGCCGAAGGTGGCGTAGCCGCTGATCTCGCAGTACACGTGCGCGCCACGGGCGCGGGCGTGTTCCAGCTCCTCCAGGACGAGCACGGCGCCGCCCTCGCCCATGACGAATCCGTCGCGGTGCAGGTCGAAGGGGCGGGAAGCGTGCTCGGGGTCGTCGTTGTTGGGGGACGTGGCCTTGATGGCGTCGAAGCACGCCATCGTGATCGGAGAGATGGGCGAGTCGGACGCTCCTGCTATGCACACGTCGACACGGCCGTCCTCCACGGCCTGGAAGGCGTAGCCGACGGCGTCGAGGCCGGAGGTGCAGCCGGTGGAGACGGTCTGCACCGGCCCGTGGGCGCCGAACTGCTCGGCGACCACGGAGGCCAGTGTGCTGGGCGAGAACGCCCGGTGCAGATGGTCCCCGGCCTGGCGGTGGTCGACATCCCACCGCCGGCCGGTCTCACTGACGAGGACGTAGTCGTGCTCGAGGCGCGTGGTCCCGCCCACGGCGGTGCCGAGGGACACACCGATGCGCCACGGGTCCTCCTTCTCCGGGTCGAGCCCGGAGTCCTGCACCGCTTCGCGGGCGGCGACCATGGCGAACTGCACATAGCGGTCGGAGCGCTGGGCCTCCTCCGCGTCGATGCCATGGGCCGCCGGGTCGAAGTCGACTTCGGCGGCGATGCGCGAGCGGAGCCCCACCGGATCGAAGAGCGTGATGCCCCTGGTCGCGGTGCGGCCGCTTGCGAGGAGGTCCCAGAACGCCGGTACGCCCACGCCGCCGGGGGCCACAATGCCGACGCCGGTGACCGCCACGCGTCGGGTCATGACACGGCCTCGGTCGGTTCCGCGGTCCTGGCTTTCCCGGCGGTCTGCGAGGCGCAGGTCTCCTCGGTGTCGACGTGCCCGAGTTCCGGGCGCGGCGCCAGCGGTCCGAGGTGGAAGACCATGCGGGCCTCGGTGTCGCCCACATTGCGAAAGCGGTGCCGCATGTAGGGCGGAATCAGCAGACCCTGGTCGGGCCGGATGGGGTACGTCTCGTCGTCCAGGTCCACCTCGAGGGCACCGCTGACGACGTACACGAATTCCTCGGAGTACGGGTGGTAGTGCTCGCCGATGCGTTCGCCCGGCTGGACGATGGCGAGGCCCATGAAGCCGCTCGTGGCGCCCACCGCCGTGGGGGTGAGCATGGCGCGCAGGTCACCGCCGCGTCTGGTGTTGGGCTGGGTCTCGCTGAGGTCCACGATGCGTGGGCGCTGCGTGGTCATGTGTGCTTCCTCCAGGTGAACGGGTGTCCGATGACGTGTGCGTCCGGTCCCGGTGGGTCCGGCGGCCCGGTCAGTGCTCCGCGCGACGGTCGGTGATCAGCTGCATGTCGGAGTGGGCGAGGAAGCGCGAGACGTCCTTCTCGTTCGCCGGGGCGGCGTCCATGCCCAGTGCGTCGGTGTCGAGCAGCCGGGACAGGACGGCTGCCTTGCGGTCGCCCTTGAGGCCCAGGGAGAGGACCGGGTCGGACTCGATGCGCCCGTGGACGTCGACCAGACGGACCACGATGTCGTCGCGCTGGAAGATCGTGCTGCCGTGCAGCGGGCTGGTCGGGTCGTCCGCGGCGACCTCGTCCAGCTGGGCGAGGAGCTGGGCGAGGGACATGCCGCAGCCCTTCTTGGCCGGGTAGAGCAGGGCGTGCCGCTGGATGTCCGCGCTCTCGTCGGTGCCCATCGCCACGTGGTGCACGGCCGGCAGTGCGGCGCGGGTGAAGAAGACGCGGGCGGAGCCGGGGTCGTTGAGGTCCCGGTCCTGCTCGAGGTAGGGGTTGATGGCCTCCTCGACCGCCCGCACCTCGGGCTGCCTGGCCACGTGGCGCAGTGCGGCCATCAGGTCGCCCTTGACCTCGATCGCGCGGACGACGCGGTTCCCGTGCATGAAGAGGGAGGTACGGCACAGCTTGGTGTTCTCGTCGACCTGCGCCTTCGGCGAGGTGTAGCCGGCGAGGATCTCGGCGACGGTCTCCTCGCTGCCCGGCTTCACGGTGAAGGTGAGGGCGTGGCGCACGACGTTGTCGCCGAGGCGGGCCGAGGGCTGCAGATGCCCCTTGGCCGGCGCGGGCTTCGACGCGGTCGCCTTGCCGGTCTCGCGCAGGATGCTGAATCGCAGCGAGCGGGTGTCACGGACGCAGCTGTGCAGCGGCTGCACCGTCTGGACGTGCTCCTCGCTGTTCACCCAGGCCAGGAAGGGCGGCGCGCTCTCCCACTCGCTGGTGATGAGCCACTGAGAGGGGTTCTCGATGGACTGGCAGAGCTGGTCGCTGATGTGGCCGGGCACGGAGGCCACTTGATTGCGCAGGTGCTCGTAGGCCTCCAGGAACTGCTCCTGGGCTCCGTCGTGGAGGTCCAGCAGCAGGACGACCCGAAGCCGGGAGCCGTCGAACGCAGACTGCGACACTCGTGCGGACTGCGATACACGTTCCGTGATTGTCATCCGGACACATCTCCTTCGGGACCGCGTCGGCGCCACGCCCCTTGTGACGTGACGTCAGGCGTCGGGAATTCACAGTGGGTGATCCCCGGCTGCCCGGGGGCGTCCCCCGGTGGCGAGGGCGAGGATCAGCCCGGAATCCGATCGTGGGTCGGTGCCCGGGACCGCGCGAGTCGCATGAACCACGTGGGTGACGTGCTGGGGAATCCGGGTGAACCAGGTGGGTGACGTGCCGGGTGCGCCGGGCGGCGGGCCGGGGGACGCAGCCGGGTGAATGGGGCGAGCGGACCCTCTCCGGCCGGGCATGGACTCTCCATAGGCGGGGGGTCTGCGGCTGCTGGAGGTACTGATGAACGAACAAGTCGACCACCACGTCCCGGTCCTCATCGTGGGCGGTTCCCTGGTGGGTCTGTCCGCCTCGCTGTTCCTGGCCCGGCACGGCATCGAGCACATGGTGGTCGAGAAGCACGCGGGCACCTCGATGCATCCACGGGGGCGTGGGAACAACGTCCGCACGATGGAGCTGTTCCGGGTGGCGGGCGTGGAGGAGCAGATCCGTGACGCCGCGTCGATCCTCGCGGAGAACCACGGCATCCTGCAGACCCCGTCCCTGTCCGGCGACGAGGGCGAGTGGCTGTTCAAGGAAATCGACCCGGGCGGCGGGCTGGCCCGGATCACGCCCAGCGGCTGGTGCCTGTGCAGTCAGAACGACCTGGAGCCGGTGCTGCTGCGGTACGCGCGTGAGCTGGGCGGAGACATCCGGTTCTCCACCGAGATGCTCTCCTTCGACCAGGACCGGGACGGCGTCACCGCGGTGATGAAGAACCGGGACACCGGCGAGCACAGCACCGTGCACGCGGAGTACCTGATCGCGGCGGACGGGCCGCGCAGCCCGATCCGGGAGCGGCTGGGCATCGGCCAGACGGGTCCCGGGGACCTGTTCCACAACGTCAGCATCACCTTCAATTCCAAGGGCCTCGCGGATGTGGTGGGCGACCGGCGCTTCATCGTCTGCTATCTGACGAACCCCGATGCCGACGGGGCGCTGCTGCCGGTGGACAACGTGGAGAAGTGGGTCATCCACGCGCCCTGGCACCCCGAGAACGGCGAGACGCTGGAGGACTTCACCCCGGAGCGGTGCGCCGATCACATCCGCCGGGCCGTCGGCGCGCCGGACATCGACGTGGAGATCACCGGCAAGGCGCCGTGGCACGCCGCGGAGCGGGTCGCGGCGCGGTACGCGGCCGACCGGGTGTTCCTCGCCGGCGACTCCGCGCACGAGATGTCACCGACGGGGGCCTTCGGGTCCAACACCGGCATCCAGGACGCGCACAACATCGCCTGGAAGCTTGCCGCCGTGCTGAACGGCTGGGCGGGTCCGGGGCTCCTCGAGACCTACGAGGAGGAGCGGCTGCCGGTGGCGAAGGCGACGAGCGAGCGGGCTTCCGCCCGTTCCGTGGAGCACAGCCACCCCGGGTACGCGCCGCCGCCCGGTGCGGGCGGCGGCCCGCAGGGCAACCTGCTCAAGGTGGCGCTCGGCTACCGGTATCCGCGTGGCGCGGTGGCGGGCGCCGACTCGGGGCAGCCGGTGGTGCCCGAGCAGATGCGCTTTTCGGGCGAGCCGGGCAGCCGAGCCCCGCACCTGTGGCTGCTGCGCTCCGGGGTCCGTACGTCCACGGTGGACCTGTACGAGCGGTCCTTCGTGCTGCTCAGCGACGCCGACGACGACGCCTGGCACACGGCGGCGACCAATGTCGCCGAGCGGCTCGCCATCCAGCTGGAGTCGTACCGCATCGGCACCGGTCCGCATGCGGAGCTCGCCCCGGTGGACGGCGCCGACTGGGCCGAGGCCCACGGCGTGACGCGACGAGGGGCGGTTCTGGTACGTCCCGACGGCTATGTCGCCTGGCGCTCGGAGGGCTCCGTCGCCGACCCGCGTGCGACGCTGCACGATCTGATGGCGAGGCTGCTCGACCTGGCCTGACGGCCCGCTTCGGTCACCCCCAGGCCCTCGGAGGCAGTGCTTCCGGGGGCCTGGGCGCTGTGTCGCCGGCCCTCGGACCGCGGCGCTCAGCGCCGGCTGTTGTGGAAGCCGATGGCCACGGCGCCCCACCAGCAGACCTGGGAGACGAGGGCGGTGGCGGCGCCCCGGGCGAGCAGGCCCCGCGCGAGCGGGGCCGCCGGGTCCTGCTGGGCCATGCGTCTGTTGAGGAGACCGGCCTGGAGCCCGTTGAGAGTGAGGGCCACGACGAGGGCCAGCTTGGTACGGGTGAACGCCGAGGAGAGATCGGGCTCAAGTGCCATTCCGCTGACGACGAGGCCCGCCAGACCGGTCCATATCGGCACATGCAGGCGTCCTGCGGTGTCGAGGGCCTCCCGCAGGGTGCACCGGCCCGACATCCAGAGGAGCCCCCAGTAGTCGGCCATGAGCACGGCGCCGAAGCCGAGCACCAGCGAGGCGAGGTGGACGAAGAGGGCGGCGTCGTGCAGGGCCGCGTCGGCGCGGAGGTGCAGGGAGACCCAGGCGGAGGCCGCGAGCACCGCGCAGGCCACGACCGCGACGGCGGAAACGGTCCACCACGAGTCGCCACGCCGAGCCGTCGGCGGGCCGGACCGCTTCCGGCCGACCGGGGCGCGGAAGTGAGCGGAATCGTCGACTCCGAAGGCAGCGCGGACACAGGCTTCTCCCAGGCGGACCACAGAAAAATTTAGGTAAGCCTAACCTTCCCCCCTCCTGTTTCGGCAAGAGCGGTCCCGACCACCGGGACGCGGGCCGTCGGGACCCGCCCGTCCGGCCCCCGCCGCGGCGCCGCTCCACCGCCCCCGGACGGAGGGGCGCTCTCCCGACGACCCCTTGACACCGGTGTGTGGCGCGGGCCACAGTGCGCTCCAACCCCTCTACTGACTGCTCATTCAGTCAGTAGAGCAAGTGCCGTGCCAGGTACGAGTCCGCGCCGTACTGCCGCAGGAGTCCCCGTGACCCAAGCACCCCCGCACCGCTCGCCGTCCTCCCCGCAGACACCGGACCTCTCCCGGGGATGGGGCGAACAGCGCTCCAGGCTCCGCAAGGACCTGCGGCGGCTGGACGTCCTGTTCTTTCTGATCTGCACGCTCGTCGGCCTCGACACCATCGGCTCGGTCGCCGCCCAGGGGCCGCAGGGCCTGACCTGGATGGCCGTCCTCGCGCTGGCGTTCTTCCTGCCGTACGGACTGCTCGTGGCCGAACTCGGCTCGGCGTTCCCGGTGCAGGGCGGGCCGTACGTATGGACCCGGCTCGCGTTCGGACGCCTCACCGCCGGCCTCAACCAGCTGCTCTACTGGATCTCCAACCCGGTGTGGGTGGGCGGCAGTCTCTGCATCATCGCCCTGACCACGTGGGAGGAGTTCTTCACCCCGCTGCCGGGAGTCTGGAAGTACGTGGCCGGGCTGGTCTTCATCTGGGGCGGCGCGCTCGCCGTTGTGCAGTCCGTGCGGGTCGGCAAGTGGGTGCCGATCGCCGGGGCCGTCGCCCGGATCGTGCTGCTCGGCTTCTTCCTGGTGTCGGTGGTGGTGTTCGCACTCCGACACGGTGTGCACACGCTGCCCGCGGGTGACTTCGCACCGACGTACGCCGGGTTCGTGGCCCTCGTCCCCGTACTGATCTTCAACTACGTGGGCTTCGAACTGCCCAGTTCCGCGGCCGAGGAGATGAGGAACCCGCGCCGTGACATCCCCCTCGCCATCCTGCGCTCCGGCATCGCATCGATCGTCCTGTACGGCGGCCCCATCCTCGGCATCCTGTTCGTGCTGCCCAGCAGGAACATCGGCAGCCTCGGCGGGTTCATCGACGCGTGCAAGGCCGTCTTCACCGTGTACGGCGGGTCGATCGCCGCCGACGGCACGGTCACCCTGTCCGGCGCCGGGTCGGTCCTCGGCGGCATCGCCGCTGCCGGACTCGTGGTCGGTCTGCTCACCAGCGGCGTGACCTGGGCGATGGGGGCCCACCGGGCACAGGCCGTCGCCTGCGCCGACGGGGCCGGCCCGGCGTGGCTGGGGGCGATCTCCGAGAAGCACGGCACCCCGGTGCGGGTGAACCTGCTGTCCGCCGTCCTGGCCTCCGTCCTGTTCGTGGTCGCGCTCAACCTCACGGACGGCGACGGCGAGAAGTACTTCGCCGCCGGGCTCGGTCTGACCATCTGCACCACGTTCATCTCGTACGTCATCACCTTCCCGAGCCTCGCCGTGCTGCGCCGCAAGTACCCCGACACGCCCCGCCCGTACGCCGTGCCGGGCGGCCGGGCCGGGGTGTGGGCCGTGACCGCGCTCGCCACCGGTCTGGTCGCCTTCACGGTGGTCGTGCTGATCTGGCCCGGCTTCGGCGTGGGTTGGTTCGGCGCGCCGGGCTCGCCGGCCGACTCGCTCCCCCGGTCCTTCCACGGCCGGCGCCTTGCGTACACGCTCAGCCAGGTGGTTCCGCTCGCCCTGTTCATCGGGATCGGTCTGGTCTTCTTCGCCCTCGGCGCGAAGACACGGCGGGCGAAGGGATGACGCACCCCTTCCGGACGTGACGGGGTGCCGTGACCGCAGGGCGGTGACCGGCACCCCTGTTGCCGTGACCGCCGTCCCGCCTACGCCCGCAGGACGCCATGGGCATCGAGGGCGATCGCGCCGCCCGGGTGGACCTGCAGCGGATTGACGTCGAGTTCGGCCAGCTCCGGGTGCTCCGCGGCGGCCCGGGAGACCGCGCACAGCGCCCGGGCCGCGGCGTCGAGGTCGACGGCGGGGGCGCCGCGCCAGCCGGTCAGCAGGGGTGCGTGGCGCAGCGCGAGCAGCACGGCGCGGGCGCGGTCCGGGGTGAGCGGGGCAAGAGCCACGGCGGTGTCGGCGAGAAGTTCGGCGGTGACTCCGCCGATGCCCGCCATGACGACGGGGCCGAACGCCGGATCACGGCGCGCCCCGACGATGAGTTCGACGGCGTGGGGCGGCGCGCTCATCGCCTCCACGGCGTAGCGGTCGGCACCGGTCGCGGCCCGCATCCGGATGAAGGCGGCCCGCAACGCCTCCCCGTCGGCGAGCCCGAGGGCGACTCCGCCCGCCTCCGTCTTGTGGGCCTGCCCCATCGCCTTGAGGGCGAGCGGGTACCCCACGGACCGTGCGGCCCGTACCGCTTCGCCGGCGGTGGCCACGAACTCGGCTGCGGGGAAGGCGATGCCGTAGGACCGCAACAGGCTCCGCATGGTCTCGTAGCCGCCGTCCGGGACCGCCCGTCGCCCGGGCACGGTCGAGGGCACCCGGAGCTCGGCCTCCAACTCCGGCTCCGGGTGTGCATCGCACGGCGTCGGCGTGGTGGAGGCCAGTCGGGCCAGCGAGTGCAGGGCGGTCGCGGCCTGTTCGACCCGTTCGTAGACGGGTATGCCCCGCTCGCGCAGAACGGCCAGGGCGGGGGTGTCCCGGGCCATGGTGTGGACGACGAGCATCCGGCCCGACTCCTCGGCCGCGTCGGCGAGTTCGTGCGCAACGGCGCATTCCCGTCCGGCCTGGGCCGGGTTGGCGGAGGCGTAGTCGCCGAAGTAGCCGGTCAGGACGGTGGCGTCGGTGTCGCCGCCCGTGAGGAGGGCGCGGGCCACGGCGGTGTACGCCGAGAGGTCGGCCTCACCCGCGCCCGCCAGGTCGACGGGGTTGCCGTGGGCGCCGCGCCCGCGCAGCCGCGCGGCGACCGCGGCGCGGGTGCGCGCGTCCAGCGGCGGCACCTCGATGCCACGTGATGCGAGGACGTCCGCGGCGAGGGCGCCCTGGCCTCCGCTGTCACCGACGACGGCGGCGCGCAGCGCACGGCCCACCGCCCGGCATCGGGGGGCCGCGGGCGACAACAGCCCCACGGCGGTGTCCACCAGCTCGCCCGCCGTGCCGAGCAGGACGGCTCCGGTGTCCCGGCACACCGCTTCCACCGTCGCCCGGGCGCTCACCAGGGCACCCGTGTGGGAGGCCGCGGCCCGGCCCGCGGCCTCGCTGCGGCCGACGGTGAGGAGCAGGACGGGCTTACCTGCGGCGTGGGCGCGGGCGAACGTGCGGGCGAGGGTGCGGCCGTCGCGGAAGTCCTCGACGTACGCGGCGATGACACGGGTCGCCGGGTGGCCGACGAGGGCGTCCACGGCGTCCGCGGCGTCGATGTCACGCTGGTTGCCCAGGGAGACGAAGCGGGAGAAGCCCTGACCGGAGCGGGCCAGCAGTCGGCCGATCTCCAGCGCGAGGTTCCCGCTCTGCGAGACGAATCCGACCGCGCCCGCCGGGAAGTCGCCCCAGCTGAGGCGGAGTTCGCTGGTCGTGTCGACGACACCCATGCAGTTGGGGCCGAGCAGCCGGGCCCCGTGCGCGGTGACGAGGGCGGCCAGAGCGCGTTCGTCGTCGGGGGACGTGCCTCCCGATGTGATCACCGTGAAGCAGCGGGCGCCCGCCGTCAGGCCGTCCTCGACGACCTCGCGCACGGAGGCCGGCGGGACCGCGACGACCACATGGTCGGGCGGACTCGGCAGGGCGGCGAGATCGGGCAGGAACGGCTCGCCCGCGAGCCTTCCGCCACGCCGGTTGACCAGGTGGACGGCCCGGCGTGCGCGCCCGGCGAGCGCGCCGGACGCGAGCCAGTAACCCCACTTCTCGGGGTTCTCCGACGCACCGACCACAGCGACCGAGCGGGGGTCGAAGAGGGCTTCCAGGGAGGCGGCCCGGGCACTGCGCGACGTGGCCGTCCGCGGCGAGCGGACCGGGTGGGCGGTGGAACCCGGGAGGGCCGGGGAGGCCGGGGTGTTCGCGGCCGGGGGGTGCGCGGGGGCCGTCACCGGTACCACCCGAAGCGCTCCGCGATCACCGGCAGCCGGTCCGCGACGATCGCGTGCGCGGCGGCACGCGGCGTGGTGCCGTCGGTCTCGGCGCGCGCGAGCATCTGGTCGATGAGCGCGCGCATCGAGCGGCGGGTGTACGCGAAGGCCTCGTCCGCGTCGGCACCGATGTCGCCGAAGAGGGTCCACCACCACCAGGCGTTCGTACCGGAGTTGACGACGACGTCGGGCAGCACGGTGATGCCGCGTTCGGAGAGCAGGGCCTCCGCCTCGGGCAGGACGGGCATGTTGGCCGCCTCGACGATCCAGCGTGCCGTGATCCGCGCCTGGTTGGCGGTGTCGACCGCGTAGGAGACGGCCGCGGGCACCAGTACCTCCGCGTCCGCCTCCAGCCAGGCGTCGCCGGGGAGTTCGCCGTCGCCGGGGCGCAGGGCCGAGCGGTCCACCGTGCCGTAGGCGTCGCGGGCGGCGAGGAGCGCCTCGACGTCCAGGCCGTCCGGGTTGGCGAGGGTGCCCTTGACGTCGGCCACGGCGACGACCTTCAGACCGGCGCGGTGCAGAAAGCGGGCGGTCGCGCCGCCCATGGTGCCGAAGCCCTGGAGGGACACGCGCGTGCCGGCGTGCGCGACGCCCGCCCGGTCGAGCGCGGCGAGCGCGGCCTCGGCGACCCCGCAGCCGCCGACGAGTTCGTCGAGCCCGATGCCGTCCACGTCGAGGGCGAAGGCGTCGGCGAGCCGTCGCCGTGCCGCGGCCTCGTCGTCGAGGAGCGGGTAGACGGCCTGGACGGAGGAGACGAGGCCGGCCTCGGCGGCGGCACGGTCGACGAGGTCCTGGGTGAGGCCGAGGTCCTCGCCCGTGGTCCACATGCCCTCGATGTACGGCCGCATGGCGCGCAGATAGCGCACCAGGACGCCGTACGCCTGCGGATCCCGCGGGTCGCAGTCGATGCCGCCCTTGGCCCCGCCCAGGGGAACGTAGCGGCTCTCCGGGTTGTAGTGCAGCGCCTCCTTCATGGTCATGCCGCGGGCGAGCCCGGCGACCTCCTCGAGCGTGCAGCCGGCCCGCATGCGGAGCCCGCCGCTGCAGACGCCGCGGACGAGCCGGTCGACGACCAGATGGCCCCGGCGGCCGGTGACATGGTCGGTCCAGGTGATCGAGATCAGGGGGGAGGTCGGGTCGGGCGCGGTCATGTGAGGGGCTCCTCGGGAACGGTGATGACGGTCGGGCCTGGGGTGTCGAGTGCGCGGGCCAGCGCGTCGGCGAGTGCTTCGGGTGACCGGGCTTCGGAGCCATGGCCCCCGTAGGCACGGGAGAGGGCGGGCAGGTCGACGCGTGGCAGGTCGACCGCCGACGGTGTGTCGCCCCGCGCCGCCATCTCGTCGCGTATCTCGCCGTAGCCGCCGTTGTCGAACACGACGACGGGGAGCGGCAGACCCAGCTGGGCGGCGGTGGCGAGTTCCTGCACGGTGAACTGGAGTCCCCCGTCGCCGCTCAGTGCGAGGACCTGCCGGTCGGGGCAGGCGGTCCTGGCGCCGATCGCGGCGGGCAGCGCATAGCCGAGCGTCCCGAACCCGGTGGGGTGCAGATAGCGTCCGCGCGGGCCGATGGGCAGGTGCGGCAGGGCGCCGTAGTAGCAGCACTGGGCACTGTCCGATGTGACGACGGCGTCCTCGGCGAGGACGCCCCGGACCGCCGCGAGATACGGCACCCAGCGGGCGTCGCGCGTACGGCTCTCGTCGTCGCGGGTGCGGCGCAGGCCGCGGACGGCGGCGTGGACGTCGCCGGGGGCTCCGGTGCCGCCTCCGTGGATCCGTACCGCCGCGAGGAGTGCGCGCAGCGTCTCGCGGGCGTCGCCTGTCAGCGCCAGGCCGGCCGGCAGCGCCGCGTACATCTGCGCCGGATCGATGTCGGCGCGGATCAGCGTGCCGTTCAGGGCCGGCGGCGTGGTCCAGAAGTCGGACTCGGCGAGTTCGGAGCCGACGACGAGGACGGCGTCGCGCTCGCTCAGCCACTTCTGCACGGACGGACTGTGCAGGCCGACGCCGAGGGAGAGCGGGTGGCGTTCGTCCACGACACCCTTGCCGTTGGCGGTGGTCAGCACGGGGGCCGACAGTTCCTCGGCCAGTTCCAGGCATGCGGTCGCCGCGCCGCGCGCTCCGCCGCCCAGGACCATCGCGGGGCGGGACGCGGCACACAGCGCCTCGGCGGCGCGGCCGAGTTCGGCGGGCGGCGGCCCCACGGGCGCGAGCGGTGGGCCGAGCCGTACCGGGCCCACCGGCTCCGGGGCGTCGAGGAGATCGAGCGGTACCTCGATGTGCACGGGCCGGGGCCGGCCGGAGGTGAAGAGGGTGAACGCCCGGGCCACGGCGGCGCCGATCTCGTCGGCCGACGACACCCGGTGACTGACGGCCGCTACGCCGCGCAGCGCCTCCGTCTGGCTGCGCATCTCGTGCAGCAGCCCGGTGCTCAGCCGCGGGTGCCGCAGCGGCATCCCCGGCGAGACGACGAGCAGGGGCACACTGTCCGAGTAGGCCTGGCCCACGGCCGCGGCGATGTTGAGCAGGGCCGGACCGGTGGTCGTGATCGCCACGCCCGGCCGGCCGGAGACCCGGGCGTAGGCGTCGGCGGCGTAGCCGGCGCCCTGCTCGTGCCGGGGTGTCACATGCCTTACTCCGTAGGGGTGCAGATGGCGGTGGATCTCCAGGTTGTGCGTGCCGGGGATGCCGAAGACGGTCCGGACGCCGTGCGCGGCCAGTGCGCGCACGACGGCCTCGCCACCGGTCATGGCGGCCTCCGCTCCGAAGCGGCCGTGCCGCACGGGGGGTGGGGGTGTCGGCATGTCACAGGCTCCGCGAGATCACGAGCCGCATGATGTCGGAGGTGCCTTCCTCGATCTCCTCCAGTTTGGCGTCGCGCATCCACTGCTCGACCGGGTACTCGCGGGAGTACCCCCAGCCGCCGAGTGTCTGGACGGCCGCCCAGGTGCAGTAGGCGGCCGTCTCGGAGGCGGTGAGCTTGGCCATCGCCGCCTCGGCGGTCGCGTCGAGCCCGGCGTCCAGCCGCTTGGCCGCACGCCAGGTCATCAGCCGGGCCTGCTCCGTCCTGGTCCGCATGTCGGCGAGACGGAAGGCGACCGCCTGGTGCTCGATGATCGGCTTGCCGAACTGCCGGCGCGTCCTGGCGTAGTCGCGCGCGTACTCGTACGCGGCACGGGCCACCCCGGTCGCGGCCGCCCCGAGCACCACGCGGGAGGTGTCGAAGGTGCGCATGAGCCCGTGGAAGCCCCGGCCCTCCTCGCCGAGCCGGTCCCCCTCGGGGACATGGGCGTCGGCGAAGAAGATCTCCCGGCAGACGATGGCGCGCTGGCCCATCTTCCGCATCGGCTCGCCGAAGGTGACGCCCGGTGTGTCCTTGCGCAGCAGAAAGGCGGTCACACCGCGCGAGCGCTGTCCGGGGTCGGTCTTGGCGAAGACGACGTAGCTCTCGGCCTCGCCGGCGTTGGAGATCCACGCCTTCTGGCCGTTGAGCAGATAGCCCCCGTCGACACGGTGTGCGGTGGTCGTGATCGACGCGGCGTCCGAGCCCGCGCCTGGTTCGGTGGTCGCCAGGGCGGTCATCGGGGTGTCCGGGCCGGCGAGCGGGGTGAGCCAGGCGCGCTTCTGCTCCTCGGTGCCGAGCTCCAGCAGCGGGTCGGCGAAGAAGCCGTTGGAGCAGAGCAGATTGCCGATGCCGAGGTCCCCGACGCAGAGCTCCTCCTGCACCAGGCACTGGGTGAAGACGTCGGTGAAGCCCCCGCCGCCGTACTCCTCGGGCAGCATGAAGCCGGTGATGCCGACCTTGGCCGCCTTGCGCCACAGGTCCCAGGGGGTTTCGACGTCGGCCTCGTCCACGGCGCGTGCCCTGGGCCGTATCTCCTCGCGCGCGAAGGCGCGGCCGAGCTCGACGATGTCGCGCTGCTGCGCGGTGAGCGGGACGAGCTCGGTGGGGAGGTCGGACATGGTGCCTCCAGACGGGACGGGGCGGATCGGCCGGGTGGTGCGCGCTGCCAGAGGGATGCCAACTGAATCGCGAGTCAGTATCCGGAGTCCCCGACGACGCTGTCAACGAGGCCGTCGACTGAACGGGGGATCAGTTGCCCGGCCGGTATCCGCGGGACGGAATCCCCGCAGCGCGCCGCTCGTTGGTACAGGCATGACTGACACCGAAGGACAGGAATCGCTGCTGAAGCTGGTCGCCGACGTGGACGGCGGGGTACTGGCCACGATCAAGCGCGACGGAAGGCCGCAGCTGTCCAATGTGAACCACGCGTACTACCCGGAGGAGCGCGTCATCCGCATCTCGGTCACGGACGACCGCGCCAAGACGCGGAATCTGCGTCGCGACCCCCGGGCCGGCTACCACGTCACCAGCCCCGACCGCTGGGCGTGGACCGTCGCGGAGGGCACCGCGGAGCTGTCGCCCGTGGCGGCGGACCCGTACGACGCCACGGTGGAGGAACTGATCAGGCTCTACCGGGACGTCCGCGGCGAACACCCGGACTGGGAGGACTACCGGCGCGCGATGGTGCGGGACAGGCGGGTGGTGCTGCGGCTGCGGATCGAGCGGGTGTACGGGCAGGCGAGGGCCTGAGCCGGGTCGCGCGGGAACCGGGCCCGGGGCGGGAGGGACCCGTGTCGGCGGACCCACGGTTGTCGCGCATCGAGGTGCGGGAGAGACTGAGGTTCCCCGGCGGCGGTCCCGCCGTCGTCGCGTCCGGTGGCGGAAGCGAGGGTGCCTGTGAGGGTCAGGGACGGCCGCGACCAGCAGCTCGTCGAGGTACCTCGCGCCGGCCGCGCCCTGCTGCGGCTGCGCGTCCATGTCGCGTGCGCCGACGGCAGCGTCGGCTGGACGGACGTCCGCGCGCTGCTGATCGGCGACGTGCTGTGCCGTGCGGTGGAGACCGGCGGCCGCCAGGTCATGCACGACGTCGCCCGGCCCGCCCTGCCCCCCGAGCAGTCCGCGGCACTCGACCGCGTACTGGCCGCACTGGCCGTGCATCCGCCCACCGGGCTCTCCGGAAGCGCCGACGCGGACGTCTACGCGGGTGTGCGGCCGCAGGACGAGCCCGGCGTCCGTATCGAGGTGGGCGCCGTGCTCCCCGGAGACACACCGGCGCCGGCGGAGCTGCTGACGGACGGCGGCGTCGACCCGTTCGCCGTCAGGCTCGCGCTCCTCGCCCACCAGTACCGCATGACCGCGCCGCTCCGCGCGGAGCACACCGCCGACGCCGAGCGGCAGCTGAGCGGCTGGCGCTCCCGGGTGGCCGAGTGGGCGCGTGCGCCGTCCGGACCGGTGCCCGACACCTTCCGCCGGCACGCCGAGGACGCCCTGGCCGACGACCTCGACACGCCGGGCGTCCTCGATGTGCTGCGGGACGTCGAGGCGGCGCCCGATGTGACCGCCGGCGCGAAGTTCGAGACGTTCGCGCTGCTGGACCGGATCCTCGCCCTCGACCTCGCGCGGGAGGTGGGCCGTGACTGAGACACAGCGCCCGGGCCGGCTGATCGTGCTCCGCCACGCCAAGTCCGCCTGGCCGGAGGACGTACCCGACCACGAGCGCCCGCTCGCGGCCCGTGGCCGCCGGGACGCCCCGGAGGCCGGACAGTGGCTCAGGGCCGCCGGATACGCTCCGGATCTGGTGCTCTGCTCCACGGCCGTACGCACACGGCAGACCTGGGACCTGGTGGCGGGCACGGTGGACCGCGCGCCGACGGTGTCGTACGAGCCACGGGTGTACGCGGCGAGCGCCGACGGCCTGCGGAACGTCCTGCGCGAGGTGGCGGAGCGGCATCGAACCGTCCTGCTGATCGCGCACAACCCCGGCGCGCAGGACCTGGTGCTGTCGCTCGCGGGGGACGGGGAGGACGGGGCCCTGGCCCGGGCCCGCGAGAAGTTCCCCACGTCCGCGATCGCCGTCCTTGCGGTACCCGGTCCCTGGGCCGGGCTCGCGCCGGGCTGTGCGGCCCTCACCGACTTCGTCGTGCCCCGGGGCCGTCCCGAGCCCGACGCCGGGGCCGGCCCGGGACGATGACGGGCCGACCCGGGACGACGACGGGGGCGGACCTCGCCGGTGGCGCGGGCGCGAATCACCTCGGGTCCGGATATCGGACGAAACCTGGGGCCGATCTATTCTTGATCGTGAGGTCACCGGCCGCCGCCCCACGGGCGAGCTCCGGGCCTGCCCGTGACGCGCCCTCGCGGGTCCGTCCGGACCCTGCTGCGACGGGAGGCGGAAGATGCGGTTCGTCGATCGAGTGGATGCCGGGAAGCAGCTGGCCGATGCGGTGGCACAGCTGGACCTGCACGATCCGGTGGTGCTCGGGCTGCCGCGCGGAGGCGTCCCCGTGGCGTACCAGGTCGCCCATGCGCTCGGCGCGCCGCTGGACGTTCTCGTCGTGCGCAAACTGGGCGTTCCCTTCCAGCCCGAGCTGGGCTTCGGCGCGATCGGCGAGAACGGGGTCCGGCTCCTCAACGACGAGGTCGTCCGCATGGCCCGGCTCGGTGCCCGGGAGCGGGACGAGGTGGAGCGGCGTGAACGCGATGTGCTGGAGCGTCGGCTGACCCGGTACCGGCGCGAGCGACCGCGGGTTGCGCTGACCGGCCGGACCGCGGTGGTCGTCGACGACGGTGTGGCCACCGGTTCGACGGCCGCGGCGGCCTGCCAGGTGGCCCGCGCGCAGGGCGCCGCCCGGGTGGTGCTGGCCGTACCCGTCGCGGCGGCGGACTCCCTGGAGTGGCTGCGGCACGAGGCGGACGAGACCGTGTGCCTGAGTGCGCCGAAGATCTTCGTCGCGGTCGGCGAGTGGTACCAGGACTTCGCGCAGACCGGTGACGAGGAGGTCGAGGACCTGCTCGGCCGCGCGGCGTCCTGGACCGCCGACGACACCGGGACGCCCGGCGACCCCGAGGTGACGGTGAGCGCCGGTGACCACCGGCTGCCCGGCAATCTGCTCGTGCCGGACCGGGCGCCGGCCGTCGTGGCGTTCGCGCACGGCAGCGGCAGCAGCCGCCACAGCCCGCGCAACCAGTACGTGGCGAGCGCCCTGAACCGGGCCGGTCTCGGCACCCTGCTGTTCGACCTGCTCACCCCCGCCGAGGAACAGGACCGGAACCTCGTCTTCGACATCCCGCTGCTCGCCCGGCGTCTGGGCCAGGCGACGGCGTGGCTGCGCCGCGAACTCGACCTGCCCGTCTGTTACTTCGGCGCCAGCACCGGCGCGGCGGCCGCGCTCATGGCCGCCGCCGAGCCGGAGGCGGACATCACCGCGGTGGTCTCGCGCGGTGGCCGCCCCGACCTGGCCGCGGGCCGGCTCCCCCAGGTCCAGGCGCCCACGCTCCTCATCGTCGGAGGCGACGACCAGCAGGTGCTGGAGCTCAACCGGCAGGCCGCGGACCGTATGCGGTGCGAGCACCGGATCGCCGTCGTGCCCGGCGCCACCCACCTCTTCGAGGAGCCGGGCGCCCTCGAGGCCGTCGCGTCACTGGCCCGCGACTGGCTCATCCAGCACCTGTCCGCATCCCAGGCCGGGACGGTCTGAGCCCGCGCCGGGCGCCGTGGCACGGGCCTGCCCCTGTGATCTGCGTCCGTCCGCACCACAACCGTGATGGGTGATGCCGCTCAGCGGGAAGTGGCACAGGATGCGGAATGTACGTGGTGCGGCGGCCTCGGCGTGGGCCCGCTTCCTCGAGTGGCGCAAACGACCGGTCGTCGTGCAGACGCTGCGGTCCACCGCGGCCGCCACCATCTCCTATGTCGTCGCCCTCCAGCTGAGCGACGAGCCCGCGCCGCTGACCGCCCCGCTCACCGCGCTGCTGGTGGTGCAGGTGACCCTCTACGCCACGCTGACCACCGGCATCCGCAGGGTGAACTCGGTGGTCGTCGGGGTGCTCATCGCCACCGGGTTCAGTGTGCTGGTGGGGCTGACCTGGTGGAGCCTGGGCCTGATCATCCTGGCGTCGCTGACCGTCGGGCAGTTCGTCCGCGTGGAGGAGTTCGTGGCCGAGGTGGCGATCAGCGCCATGCTCGTACTCGGGGTGACCAGCGTGGCCTACTCCGCGTGGGACCGGGTGCTGGAGACGCTCATCGGCGCCGGGGTGGGAATGGCCTTCAACCTGCTGCTGGCGCCTCCGGTGTGGGTCGGTCCCGCGGGCGCGTCCATCGAGGACCTGGCCCGCCGTATGCGCCGGCTGCTGCTGCGCAGCGGCGAGCAGCTCGTCGTCCCGACATCGCCGGAGCGGGCCGCCGAGCGGCTTCACGAGGCACGGCAGCTCGACAACGACGTGTCCGAGGTGGACGCTGCGCTGCGGCAGGCGGAGGACAGTCTGCGGCTCAACCCGCGCGTGAAGGAAGGCCTGTTGTACCGGATCGTGCTGCGCACGGGGCTGGACACACTGGAGATCTGCACGGTCGTCCTGCGGGTGCTGTCCCGCACCCTCACCGATCTCGCCAAGGAGCGCACGGACCAGCCGCTGTTCCCGCGCGAGGTGGGGGTGGCTCTCCAGGAGCTGCTGGGGCATGTGGCGGATGCCGTCGTCAGCTTCGCCGTGCTGGTCACCACGCAGGTCAGCCGGAACGCCGAGGCCGCCGAGGCGCGGCTCGCGGGCGAGCTGGCAGCGGCGAACGCCAGCCGCGACAGGGTCGCCGAGCTACTGCTGGCCGAGGTGCGGCGCGACCCGCGGAGCTGGCATCTGCAGGGGGCGCTGCTCGCCGAGGTCAACCGCATCCTCGACGAGCTCGACCTGGAGCACCGCACCCGGCGCCTCATGGAGGAGCTGGACCGCAGCGCCCGTGCGCAGGGAGCGCGCTACGTCTGGCTGGGGCGCATGCGGCGACGCCTCCGCCGGGGCTGAGGGCGAGGGCTCCGGACACTGGGACCGGCGAGGGTGCCACGAGCCGACGGGCAGGGCGTCACAAGCGGACGGCAACGGCGACGGGCGTACCGGAACCTCGGGCGGCTTCAGAGGCCGCAGGTGCCTCAGAGGCCACACAGACCTCACCTGCCTCAGATTCCCACATGCTCCACACGGTGTTCAGGGGCCTCACCGGCTTCACCCACGCCCCGCGACCCGGCCCACGGCCGCGACCACCCTGCCCGCGCCGTCCTCCGCGGCCAGCAGCGCCGCCGCCGCCCGGGCCCGGCTCCGGTACCCCGGCTCGCCCACCACGCGGCGCAAGGCGTCCGCAAGCCGGTCGGCGGTCAGGTCCTTGAAGGGGATCGGAGTGGTCGCGGCGCCGAGGGCGGCGGCCCGGGCGGCCCAGAAGGGCTGGTCGGCCGTCACCGGCACGGGCACCGTGGGCACACCCGCACGCAGCCCGGCGGCGGTGGTGCCCGCGCCCGCATGGTGCACGACCGCGGCCATCCGCGGGAAGAGCAGCGCGTGCGGCAGATCGCCGACGACGGTCGTGTCGTCGTCCACCGCGGTCAGGCCCGCGTGCCCCGACTGCAGGACCCCGCGCAGCCCGGCACTGCGCAGGGCCCGCACGGCGAGTTCGCCGAGCCGTTCGCCCTGGCCGCCGGCCATGCTGCCGAAGCCGATGAACACGGGCGGCGGCCCGGCGTGCAGGAAGTCCTCCAGTGCGGACGGCAGCGCGCGGCCGTCCGGTGTGTGGGGCCACCAGTGGCCCACGACGTCGAGGCCCGCGCGCCAGTCGGCGGGGCGCGGCACCACATGGGGGCTGAAGCCGTGCAGGACGGGCCAGCCGCGCTCCTCGTACCGGCGACGGACCTGCCCCGGTGCGGCGGGTGGCAGGCCGAACCGGTCGCGCAGCCTGCGCGCAGCCTCCGCGTGGATACGGTCGACCACGCGCAGCGAGAGCCGGCCGGCGGCCCTGTTCCCCCAGGGGCCGAGCGACCGTGCCCCGCCGACCACGGGCGGGAACGACCCGGTGGGCGTCACCGGCTGCAGATACGCGCCCAGGCTCGGCACTCCCATGGCCTCGGCGACGTGCCAGCCCAGAGGGGCGGTCGTCGTGGACAGCAGCAGCAGTTCCGCCCCCTGTGCGGCGGCGTCGGCGATGCCGGTGCCCAGCTCCCGTACGAAGGCGGCCGCCTTGCGGGCCAGCGCCGCCGTGCCCCGCCCGTCGCCGGACGAGCCGTACGGGTCGCCGGGCAGGGCGCGGAACTCCAGGCCGCTCTCGGCGACCAGCGGCGCGAAGTGCTCGTGCGTGGCGACGGCGACGTCGTGTCCGGCCTCTCTGAGACGCACGCCGACCCCGGTGTAGGGGGCGACGTCCCCTCGGGATCCGGCGGCGGTGATGAGGATGTTCATCGCACTCCATGGCGTTCCGCGTTGGTGTGGGCCGCGGCCTGGAGGAACCGGGCCAGGCCGGGGCGTTGTTCGGGGGCGGGGACGTGCAGGGCGAAGGCGCGCGGGTCGCTGACGCAGTCGTCGACGATGCGGCAGTGCATGTCCGGCGGACAGGGCGTGAACCAGCGCTCGATGTGCCGGCGGTGCTCGTCGGCGAGGGCCGTGGCGCGGTCGCCTTCGGGGCTCTCGCCGGCCTCGAAGGCCTCGATCAGGCGGCGCCGCCAGGCGGCCGCCTCGGCCATGAGCCGGCGCCAGTCCTCCTTGGAGTGCGCGGCCGCGCTGGCCATGGCCTGTCGATGGCCGGGCCGGTCACCCCACTTCAGCTGCGCGTCCGTCGCGTAGCTGAGGTCGAAGGCGATGTCGCCGAAGACCTCGAAGCGCTCCTCGGGGGTGAGGGCGACTCCGGTCCGCTCCACCTCCATGGCGTGCTCGGCCACCTCCACGAGCCGCTGCAGCCGGGCGATCTCCTCGGTCAGGATCTCGGTGCGCGCCCGGAGGTGGTCGAGCGCATGGGTCCTGGGGTCGTCCAGGATGTCCGCGATCTCGTCGAGCGGGAAGCCGAGCTCCCGGTAGAAGAGGATCTGCTGGAGGCGTGCCAGGTCGGCATCGCTGTAGAGCCGGTACCCGGCGGGGCTGCGGTCGCTGGGAGTGAGCAGCCCCGACGTGTCGTAGTGGTGGAGGGTCCGCACCGTGACCCCCGCGAACCGCGAGACCTGCCCCACCGAGTAGCTCATGCCGCCCCTTCCGTTCCCCTGCATCCGCACCCTCGGCCCTGACGTCGGGTGAGGGTCAAGCATCCGTGACGCTCCGCGGCGGCCGGGAGGGGCCCCGCCAGGGGGTCAGGGCACCCGATACGCGGTGGTCCGGCTGCTATGTCGGCCGTTCGTCTCAGGCATCCGTGTCGTTGGGGCTGCGTCCTCGGGCGTTGCTGGAGGACGATGGGTACGGAACACGCAGCAGCATGCGTGGCGCAGGCCATGGACCGATGTCGTCGAGAAGTCACCCCGGCGGCCGGAGGGAGTGCCCGGGATGAAAGTGAGGGGAACCTTCACCGTGGGCGGTGAGAACCCCGACTCCCGGCCGTCGCAGGCCAGCGGGTTGATGGACCTGCTCGGCGTGGCGGCGGTCGTGGTGGACGCCGAGGGGCGCATCGTCCTGTGGAGCCCCCAGGCTCATGACCTCTTCGGCTACCCGCCCGAGGAGGCCCTGGGCGCGTACGCGGCGCGGCTGCTGGTCGACGAGGACCACCTGGGCCCCGTGATAGAGCTCTTCGGGGAGGTCATGGCGACGGGCCGGAGCTGGGCCGGAGCCTTCCCGATCCGCCACAAGGACGGCGGCACCCGGCTGGTGGAGTTCCGCAACATGCGCCTGGAGGACGACCTCGGCGACCTCTACGCGCTGGGACTCGCCACCGACCAGGAGACGCTGAGCCGCGTCGAGCGTGATGTGGCCCTGTCGACGAGCCTGATCGCCCAGTCGCCCATCGGGGTGAAGATCCTGGACAAGAACCTGCGGTACGTGTCCGTGAACCCGGCGCTGGAGCGGATCAACGGGATAACGGCCGCGGACCACGTGGGCCACACCCTCGGCGAGCTCCTGCCCGACCTCCAGGTGGAGCGGCTGGAAGGGGCGATGCGCAGGGTGCTGGCGACGGGCATCCCGGTGGTCGACCGGTACACCACCGGCCGCACCCCGGCCGACCCGGACCACGACCACTCCTGGTCGGTGTCGTTCTACCGGCTGGAGGACTCCAAGGGACGCATCCTCGGCGTGGCGGGCTCGGTCGTGGACGTCACCGACCGGCACCAGGCGTTCACGGAGGCCGCGCAGGCCCGGCGGCGGCTTGCCATCATCGCGGACGCCTCGGCGCGGGTCGGCACCACCCTGGAGGTCGAGCAGACCGCCCACGAGCTGGCCGGCGTGACGGTGCCGGAGCTCGCCGACGTCGTCGCCGTGGACGTACTGGACTCGGTGCTCGGCGAGCGGCGCCCTTCGCAGGACGGCGACGAGGCCGTGTTCCGGGCCCTCGCCGTGAAGTCGGCGTATCCGACCGACGCCGTGGTGGCGGCGGATCCTCCCGGTCGGATCGCGGGCTACGCCTCCGACCGGGTGGTCACGCACTGTGTACGGACCGGCCGTCCGCAGCTGATCCCGTACGTGGACGACGAGGCCCTGCTGCGGATCGCGCGGGACGGTGAGGCGGCGTCGGTGCTGGCCGATGCCGGAGTGCACTCCTATCTGGCGGTGCCGCTGATCGCGCGCGGCGCGGTCCTCGGCGCGATGAGCATGATCCGGGCCCGCAATCCGGTGCCGTTCGACGAGGACGACATGACGCTGGCCGGCGAGCTGGCCTCACGGGCGGCCGTGTGCATCGACAACGCACGCTGGTACCAGAGCGTCCGCAACACCGCGACGACCCTGCAGCGCAGTCTGCTGCCGGAGCACCCGGCCCATCACCCGGGCCTCCAGATCGCCTCCCGGTACCGGCCGGCGCAGGCCACCAGCGAGGTCGGCGGCGACTGGTACGACGTCATCCCGCTGTCCGGCGACCGGACCGCGCTCGTGGTGGGCGACGTGATGGGCAGCGGTATCGACGCGGCGGCCACGATGGGCCGGCTGCGGACCGCGACGTCCACACTGGCCGATCTGGACCTCGACCCGGGCCAGGTGCTCCAGCACCTCGACCGGATCACCACCGGCCTTGAGCACTACATCGCCACCTGTGTGTACGCCGTGTACGACCCGCGGCGCGGGGTGTGCGAGATCGCGACGGCCGGGCATCTGCCCCCGGTGCTCGTCCGCAAGGGCGGCGCGCCCGAACTCCTGGCACTGCCGCTGGGCGCCCCGCTCGGCGTCGGCGAGGTGGGCCAGGTCCCCTTCGAGACGACGGCCTTCGACCTCACTCCGGGCGACCGGCTCGTCCTGTACACCGATGGCCTGGTCGAGACCCGTCACGAGCCCATCGACGAGCGCCTTGACGCCCTCCTCCAGCAGCTCGACGGCCCGGCGCTGCCCCTGGAGGAGACCTGCGACCAGCTCATCAACTCGCTGCGCCAGCCGGACGAGCACGACGACGTGGCCCTGCTGATGGCCTGCGTGCAGCCCACACCGTTGGAGGAGCCGGAGGCGTCCGAGGCCTCGCAGGTGTCCGACGCGTAGGCGTGGCGCCACGGTGCCGGACGCCTCGCAGGCTTTGCGACGCGTAGCACGCCGTCGCAGGTGCCGGAGGCGGCGGAGGTGTCGCAGGCGCGGGCGCCGCCGTGGCCTCAGGCCGACTTCTCCCGGGCGTCGGGCGCGTCCGGTGCGTGGTGGTGGGGCACCAGGGTGGGGTTGACGTTGTCGAGGACGGTGGCGCGGTCCACGACGACGCGGGCGATGTCGGAGCGGCTCGGGATCTCGAACATCACGTTCAGGAGCACCTCTTCGAGGATGGTGCGGGCCGCGCGGGCGCCCGTGCGGCGCAGCAGCGCCAGGTCGGCGATCGCAGCGATGGCGTCGCCGGTGAACTCCAGCTCCACTCCGTCGAGTTCCAGGAGCCTCTGGTACTGCTTTACCAGTGCGTTGCGCGGCTCGGTGAGGATCCGCATCAGCGCCCTGCGGTCCAGCGGCCGGACGGTGGACACCACAGGAAGCCGCCCGACGATCTCCGGGATGAGCCCGAACTTCAGCAGGTCCTGCGGCATGACGCCGGCGAACGGATCGAGCTGCTCCGGGTCCTCACCGGTGTGCAGCACGGCCCCGAACCCGATGCCCCGGCGCTCGGTCCGCTGTTCGATGATCCGTTCGAGGCCTGCGAAGGCGCCGCCGACGATGAAGAGCACATTGCTCGTGTCGATGCGCAGGGTCTCCCCCTGCGGGTGCTTGCGCCCGCCGAGACGCGGAACGCCGGCGACGGTGCCCTCCAGGATCTTCAGCAGGGCCTGCTGCACGCCCTCGCCGGAGACGTCCCGCGCGGCGGAGAGGTTTTCGCTGCGGCGTGCGATCTTGTCGATCTCGTCGATGTAGATGATCCCGGTCTCGGCCCGCTCGATGTCGTGGTCGGCGGCCTGGATGAGCTTGAGGAGGATGTTCTCGACGTCCTCGCCGACGTAGCCCGCCTCGGTCAGCGCGGTGGCGTCGGCGATCGCGAAGGGGACGTCGAGCAGCCGCGCCAGGGTCTGCACGAGGTACGTCTTGCCGCAGCCGGTCGGGCCGATGAGCAGGATGTTCGACTTTCCGAGCTCGATCCGGTCCGCGGCGGGCACCGCCCGTCCCTCGTCGCGCGCTCCGCCGTCGGCGCCGCTCCCGCCGTTCAGGGTCGCCACGCGCTTGTAGTGGTTGTAGACGGCGACGGACAGCGCCCGCTTGGCGTCCGTCTGCCCGACGACGTACCGGTCCAGGAACGCGTGGATCTCCCGCGGGGTCGGCACCGAGCGCGGCCCGCCGGTGCGGGTCTGCTCGGCGGCCTCCTCGGCGATGAGCTCGTTGCACAGTCCGACGCACTCGTCGCAGATGCAGATCCCCACCGGCCCGGCGATGAGCCGCTTGACCTGCTTCTGGTCCTTCCCGCAGAACGTGCACTTCAGCAGGTCACCGCCGTCACCGATGCGAGTCACTGGGAACCTTCTCCTCGGGTGCATTTCAGATGCTGACACCATATGACGTCATCATGTGAAGAGGACGGTATCTTGAGCCGACACGGACGGCGACGCATGGACGAGTGAGGGCGATGGGCCGGCTCAGCAGGGCGGAGCAGCAGCAGCGCAACCGCGCCAAGGTGCTCACCGCGGCCAGGCAGGAGTTCGCCGAGCGCGGCTATCCCGGCGCCACCGTGGACGCCATCGCCGAGCGCGCGGGGCTGACGCGCGGTGCGGTGTACTCGAACTTCCCCGGCAAGCGGGCGCTGTACTTCGCCGTGCTGGCGGAGCGTGCGGAGCGCGGCGGGGACGCGGAGACGGCCGGTGAAGCCGCGGGGACGGCGCCGTGGGACCCCGGCCACCCGGGGCCCGGCCGCACGCCGGCCGATGCACTGGCCGCCCTCGCCCGCGCCTGGATGGCACTGCTGGAGCCGACCGCGGCCGACGACCGGCCGGTGTTCCCCGCGTCCCGTCGAAGATCCGCCGGTCCGACGCGCCTGGGCACGCATCTGCTGACCGAGGTGCTCGGCGACGAGGGCATCCGGCGCGCCCATGCCCAGCTGTTGAAGGTCGACGCGCTCCTGCTGGGCCTGGCCCTGGAGAGCCTGGCTCCCGGGGACCGCCCCGGACCGGCCGCGGCGCCCGCCCGGCAGGTGCGCACGGCCGAGACCGCCCTGACCCTGCTGCACGGCGCACGTCACCTGGCCGATGCCGCGCCGGGGTTCGGCGACCCGTTCCGCGTGGTGAGCGCCTGCGCGCACCTGGCGGACCTCGCCGACGGGGACGCATGGCCGCCGCCGTATCCGGCGTACGTCGACGAGGCGCTGCCGGCCGACGAGCCCTGGTCACCGCCCGACGGCGCGGTCGACGCGGTGCGCGGGGAACCCGCACGGCTCGCGGAGGACGGTGTCGTCGCGTACCTCGGGCTGCACCGGCTGGAGGCGGCCGAGGAGGCGGTGCGCGCGGCGCCGCCCGGCGCCGCGGTCACGGCCGTCCTCACCAGCGCCGACCCTGCCGAACTCCTGCCCCTGGCCCGGCTGACGGTCGCCGAACTGACCCACTGCATCCGCCGGGCGTTCCCCCGGGACGCATGGCCGCGTCTGCGCGTCGTGTACGACGAGTCGGGTGCCTTCGCCGACGCGGCCGGGTTGCCGTCCCCGGGAGACGCGACGGAGGCGGCCGTCTGCGTCATGGCGGGCCGGATCGTCGCCCGGGCCGAGGGCCGCGGAGCGTGCCATGCGGCGGCGATCGCGGCGACGCGGCTGCTGGGCAGCACGACCGGGCGGGCGGACGGCGCAGCGCCGTAGCGGGGCGGCGGCGCTCCCGCGCGCACGACGGGGCGCCGGGCGGACGGCGCAGCGCCGTGGCAGTCCGAGGGCGCGCTCCGGCGCCCCTGGCCCCCGGCACCGGGCGGCGCGGGCCCCAGGAGGCCGACCCGTGCCGCTCCGCGCGGCCCCGGCGGATCGCGTCATCCCAGACGGTGCTCGTGGACCCGCAGGTGCAGGGTGGCCAGGTCGAGCAGCGGGGTGTCCACCGACAGGGCCCGGGCGCGGGCGACCAGGTCGCCGAAGATGTGCTCGGCCTCGGTCGGCCGTCCGGCGACGACGTCGCGGTAGAGGGACGAGACGAGCGGGGTGTCCTTACGGGTCACCGCGCCCTCGACGAAGGCGAGTTCCCCGGCCGGGACGGTGAATCCGGCCGCGGCCGACACCGCGGCGGCCTCCGCCAGGATCGCGGGCCCGAGGTCCGTGCCCCCGGCGACGGCATTGACGTCGCCGACGGTTCCGCGCATCAGACAGGTCACCGCGCCGACGGTGACGATGAAGACCCACTTGTGCCACATCGCCGCCACGATGTCCTTCGACTCCTCCGCCTCGAACCCCGCGCCGTCGAGCACGGCATGGACGTCGTCGACGCGCTGCGACGCGCCGCCGTCCGTCTCGCCGACCGTCAGGCTCGCCAGTGGGCCGAGCCGGACGATGTCCCCGTCGTCGTTCAGCGTGGTGAGGACCTTGGCGACCCCGCCGAGGACGGGGCCGGCACCGAACCGGGCCTGAAGCCGGTCGAGATGGGCCATACCGTTGAGGAAGGGCATGACGGCCGTCCGCGGACCGATCGCGGGTGCGATGTCGTCGATGGCCCGGTCGAGGCCGGTGGCCTTGACCGACAGCAGCACGAGGTCGTACGGGCCGGAGAGCTCGGGGGCGGTCACGAGCCGCGGCGTCAGCACCTCGTCCTCACCGACGCGGGCGTCGACGATGCGCAGTCCGCGCTCTCGCAGGACGGCGGCGCGGTGCGGGCGGACCAGGAAGGTGACGTCCCGCCCCGCCCGGGCGAGACGGGCACCGAAGAAGCCTCCTGTGGCACCAGCGCCGACAACCAGGATCCTCATGAGTACGAGCCTTTCTACGCGAGCGGCAGCCGCCCCCCGGAGAGGCGACGCCCCCCACGAGCAGTGCTCCGACTTTAATCGAAAAGGTTCAATGATTGAACCCAGTCCGGATTTCGAAGATCCGGCCATCCACCGGCAACGTGGCCGAACTTCGTGTGGCCCCATAGGTGCCTCGGGCATCTAATGGTGATCGGTAAGGCACATCGATCCTTGCGAGGTACCCCCATGAACGAGACCGTTGCCTTTCCCCAGGACCGCACCTGCCCCTTCCACCCGCCGACCGCCTACGAGCCGCTCCGTGACGCGCGGCCGCTGGCCCGGGTCACGCTGTTCGACGGGCGGCCCGTGTGGGCCGTCACCGGACACGAGGCCGCACGCGAGCTGCTCGCCGACCCCAGGCTGTCCACCGACCGCAGCAACGATGCGTTCCCCAAGCCCTCCGAGCGCTTCGCCGCCATCCGCGACCGGCGCGTCGCCCTGCTCGGCGTCGACGACCCCGAACACGCGCAACAGCGCCGGATGCTGATCCCCCACTTCACGCTGAAGCGCATCACGTCCCTGCGCCCGCACATCCAGGAGATCGTCGACCGGCTGCTGGACGAGCTCGTCGCGCAGGGGCCGCCCGCGGACCTGGTCGGCAACTTCGCGCTCCCGGTCCCGTCCATGGTGATCTGCGCACTGCTCGGCGTCCCGTACGCCGACCACGAGTTCTTCGAGCTGCAGTCGCGCCGGCTGCTGCGCGGCCCGCGCGCGGCCGACGTCGAGGACGCGCGCGACCAGCTCGACGCGTATCTGGGCGCGCTGATCGACCGCAAACGCGAGAACCCGGGCGACGGGCTGCTCGACGACCTCGTACGCGAGCAGTACGAGCAGGGCGCGCTGGACCGGGAGGAGCTGCTCAGCCTGGCCACGATCCTGCTCGTCGCCGGGCACGAGACCACCGCGAACATGATCTCGCTGGGCACCTTCACGCTGCTGCGCCACCCGGAGCAGCTGGCCGAGCTGCGCGCCGACCCCGGGCGAATGCCCGGTGCGGTCGAGGAGCTGCTGCGGTTCCTGTCCATCGCCGACGGCATGCTCCGGGTGGCGAAGGAGGACATCGAGATCGCCGGGAGCACGATCCGGGCCGGGGACGGCGTGGTGTTCTCCACGTCGCTGATCAACCGTGACGACGGTGCCTATCCGGCCCCGGACTCGCTCGACTGGGACCGGCCGGCACGCCACCACCTCGCCTTCGGGTTCGGCGTCCACCAGTGCCTCGGCCAGAACCTGGCCCGTGCCGAACTGGACATCGCGCTGCGGTCACTCTTCGCCCGGCTGCCGCAGCTGCGACTCGCCGCGCCCGCCGACAAGATTCCGTTCAAGCCCGGTGACACCCTCCAGGGCATGATCGAACTGCCCGTCACCTGGTGACGGGCCGACCGGCGAGGAAAGGTGCGGCCATGACCGTGCACATCGACAAGGACACCTGTATCGGCTCGGGCATGTGCACGCTCACGGCGCCGAAGGTGTTCACCCAGGACGACGACGGATTCAGCGAACTCCTGCCGGGGCGCGGCGGTTCCGGCGACCCCGACCCGATGATCCGTGAGGCCGTGCGCGGATGCCCCGTGCAAGCCCTCACGCTGACGGAGGACTGAGCGGACCGGGTCCGCCGGCCGGGAGCACCTGGTACGAATCCGGGGCCGGGTCACGGGGTGCGGCTGTCCCAGCCGGGCCCCGTGCGCTCCCAGTCCTGTTCCCATTCGGCCATACGGTGGCGCTGGGCGACGCGCCGGACGACCAGATGAGTGGCGCCCGTCGCGAGGGCGACGGCCATCGCGGTACCGCCTGCCGCGGCGATGACGCGGTTGGCGATCTCGTCGGAGGTCAGCGGCGCGGAGGTGGGGCGGCCTCGGGCGTCGAGCCACACGTCCGCCGTGTCGCCCGTCTTCGCCCCCGCGGGTACCAGCGCGGTACCGGTGTGCGCGGCACCGCCGGGGTCCGTCCAGCTGACCGCGACGTGGTAGCGGTCCCGGGACTGGCCGCCGTCCTCGGACGGGGTGAGCGGCGGCGCGTCCTGTGTGAGCCGCGCGGGTATGCGATGGCGCTCGGCCGCCTGGGCCGCCGAGGTCGCGCGTCCGTCGGCGTAGGCGACCCGGCCCGCGACGTACGCCGCGACGGGCACCCCGATGAACAGGACCAGGCCCAGCAGCAGCGCCGTCCAGGCCTCGATCACGTCACAGCGGCGGCGGAGCGGATTGCGGCGCCAGCGCCACCAGCGGATCGGCTCCCCCGGGGGCTGTGGAGGCGGCGTCAGGGCCGCGCGCACCACATGGGTCACCGCACGGCGCACCCGGCCCAGCGCGGCCCATGCCCCGCCGCCGGTGCGCCCGTGCACACGGTCAGCGGTCCGGTGGCCGCGCCCGCCGGTTCCCGGGCGATGCCCTCCGCGCAGATGTCGGCGGGGTCGGGGGCCCGGAAGTCCCCGCCCGCGCCCGAAGGCTTTGCGGGTCATGGTGCGTCGCCTCCTCGATCGTTCCGGTTCCGGCGTTCCGCAGCCCGGGTTCCGGCTGCGGTGGCGGCACCACCGCCACCGGGCAGTCCGCGTGGTGGAGCAGAAAGTGCGTGACCCGGCCCACGTGCGCGCCGACATGGCCGTGGCGCCGGTGGGCGCCCAGGACCAGCAGGTCGGTGGCGGCCGAGTGATCGGCGAGCACCTTGTGGGGCGGCCCCTCCGCGATGACACGGTGCACCGTGGCCTCGGGGTGGTCGGCGAGGGCGTACCGCAGTGCCTCGTCGAGGACGTGGGACGCGTGTTCCTCGTGGACCCCGGCGGGTTCCCCGTCCGGGTCGCCCCCGCGCCAGCGCCGTGCGTCCGGCGGATGGTGTGCGGGGCGGAACCAGGCGCGCAGGGCGTCCAGCGCGGCCCCCCGCCCCGCGGCCTCGTGGACGGCGAAGTCGACCGCGGCCGGGGCGGCGTCGCCGATGCCGACCGCCACGCGGCCGTGCTCGCCGGCCAGTGCCGCATCGGTGCCGCGCACCACGATGACGGGGCAGTCGGCACGCGCCACGAGGACCGCGCTGACGGAGCCGAGGAACAGCTCGGCGAGCGGGCCGCGACCGTGCGAACCGGTCACCAGGGCCGTGGCGCGGTGTGCCTCGTCCAGCAGCGACTCCCCCGCGTTCTCGGGCAGCACCGCCATGGAGACGTCCAGGGTCGGGCGGCGGGCGCGGGCACGCTCGGCCGCGGCGGCCACGATGTGGTCGACGAAGAGGTGCCCCGGGGAGCGCTGCGCGTTGTACACGTGGACGGCCTCCTCGTAGCGCTGCCAGACGGAGGCGTGGACGACACGCAGCGCCAGCCCGAAGCGGTGCGCCTCGTCCGCGGCCCAGTCGACCGCGCGCAGGCTCGACTCCGAGCCGTCCACGCCGACGACCAGGGGAAGACCCATCACCGTCACCGCCCCTCGCTGCTCTCGCGAGCGACACCGCGCGGGGCCGGCCGTCCCGTCAGCGTCTTCACGGCGCCGCTTCCGGGGTATGCGGAGGACAGGGGACGCCCCCGGGCCCGGAAGCATGTCGGCGACGGCCCGCGGGGTGGTGGAGGCTGGGAAGGACAGGACGCACGAGCCGTCGAGGTGGTCGCATGCCCGGATCGCCGCACACCGTCAGCGACGTCATGACGCACACCGCGATCGCCGTGGGGCGCCGCGCCCCGTACAAACAGATCGTGGAGCTGATGGACCAGTGGAACGTCAGCGCCCTGCCGGTGCTGGAGGGCGAGGGCCGGGTGGTCGGTGTGGTCTCCGAGGCGGATCTGCTGCCCAAGGAGGAGTGCCGGCTCGACGACCCCGGCCGTCCGGATCCGGAGGTCTCCGACGACGCGAAGGCGGCGGGCGTCTTCGCCGAGGAGCTGATGTCCAGTCCGGCCGTGACGGTGCACGCGGGCGCCACGATCGCCGAGGCGGCACGCATCATGGCCCGTCGCCGGGTCAAACGTCTGCCGGTGGTGGACGACACGGGCCTGCTGGAGGGCGTCGTCAGCCGCGGCGACCTGCTGAAGGTGTTCCTGCGTCCGGACGAGGAGATCGCCGACGAGATCCGGCGCGTCATCGGGCAGGACCTGCCCGGCACGGCCGGCATCACGGTCTCCGTGACGGACGGCGTGGTCACCCTCGGCGGCCCGCTGCCCGACGGCCGCCTGTTCGCGCTGCTCGCCCGGGCCGTACGTGCCGTGGAGGGCGTCGTCGGCCTCGGTGTCGCCCCGCCTCCGCAGGCGCACTGAGCCGAGCCGTCCCGGCCAAGCCCGCCGGACGGTCCGGACGTCGTCGTTCCCGCGCATGAGCCCTCCGCCGCTGTTGAACGGACCTGGCGCATTCCCGCGCAACTTCACGGTAGCTCTCGTCCGCCGACCGGTCGCGCGGGCGGGCCACCACGCCCCGGTGCACGGCAGTGGGCCATCAGGCTTCCCGGCCACTCCCCCGCTCCCGGCGGGCGCACGCGGTCCGGCCCTCCGGAGCCTCGCGGCGCCCGCCGTGGACCCCGGGGCGCGCAGCGCCACCGATTGACGGGTGCGGCGGCCGGGCCCGGTCGCTCTAACTGGCCCCTGAGCGGGCTCCCTGGATGTGGAAGTTGAAGTCGGTGTGCCCGATCACGCCCCACAGGCGCAGCCAGATCGGCAGCAGCATCTCGGCGCCGCGGGCGGTGGTGATGTCGCCGAGGTCGACGACGTCCTGCTCGGACCATCCGAAGGACGTGAGCAGCCCGATGACGGCACGCTTGGCGCCGGCGTCGTCGCCCGAGACGAACACGTTGTGCTCACCCTTGACGCGTCCGGGGTCGACCATGACGCGGCAGTTCATGGTGTTGAGCGTCTTGACCACCTTCGCGCCGGGGAACGTGCGCTGGATCCGCTCGCCGAGGCTGTCGGTGTTGACCGGGTCGAGTGCCGGCGGCATGCCCTGTGAGAAGACCAGCGGATTGGCGATGTCGACGAGGATCTTGCCGTCGAGGTTCGGGGCGCCCGCCGCGTGCAGGGCGTCCAGGCTCACACCGCCGCTCGTGGCGTTGACGACCCGCTCCCCGAAGGCCACCGCGTCCGCGAAGGTCTCCAGGCGCGCCCGGTGGTGCGTGTCCTGCCACTGCGTGTAGGGCACCGTCCCCGAGGCGTCCGGCTCGGTGCGTTTCATGGTGTCCTCGGGGCTGCGGGTGCCCACGGCCACTTCGTGTCCGAGGTCGAGCAGCTTGGCGGCGACGGTTCGGCCGACCATGCCGGTGCCGAGCACGGCGTAACGCATGAGGGGTCCTTTCGCACGGGAGTGCCCGGGAGGCCCGCGGCGGCGGCTCCGGGGCGTTACCGACGCCTAACGGCCGCACCGCGCCCGAGGGCTCCGTGGGAGGGGCCGGACGGGTGACGCCCCGGATCCGCCGCCGGGAAGGTGCCGGCCGACCGATGAGTTTGCGGCCCGGCACCGGTCGGTACAGGTAGGACTCCCGCGTGCATGGAGGTGCGCATGACCACCGACGGATTCACCACGTGCCTGTGGTTCGACGGCCAGGCCCAGGAGGCGGCCGACTACTACGTCTCGGTCTTCAAGGACACCAAGCAGGGCGCCAGGCTGGGGCGCGTCGGCCGCTACTCCGAGGCGGGCCCGGGGCCCGCGGGCTCGGTGCTGGCCGTCGACTTCGAGATCAACGGGCAGAAGTTCGTGGCACTCAACGGCGGTCCGCAGTTCACGTTCGACGAGGCCATCTCGTTCCAGCTCTACTGCGACGACCAGGACGAGGTGGACCACTACTGGAGCAAGCTCTCCGCGGGCGGCTCGGAGGGGCCCTGCGGATGGCTCAAGGACAGGTACGGCGTGTCCTGGCAGATCATCCCCACCGGGCTGATCGAAATGATCTCCGACCCGGACCCGGAGAAGGCCGCGCGGGCCACCCGGGCGATGCTCTCGATGGGCAAGCTCGACATCGCCGCGCTGCGGAAGGCCCATGCGGGCGCGTGAGACGCGGCTCCGGCAGGTGAGCCGGAGTGGTCGGCCCGGCGGCCGGCGGGCGGCGGCCGCGAGCGGCGGGCCCGGGGCAGAGCGGGGCCGGCCGGCCCGGTGTGCGTGAAGGATTCGGGCCGGCCGGCTCTCCACGCCCGTCGGCGCGGCACGCCCGGCACCTCACGCCGAGCGAGGGCGCCGGGCGGGCGCAGTCGGGGACCGCCGCGGTCAGGTCCCGGGCGGCTTGTCCTGCCCCCGCTCGGTGCCGAACTCGTCCTTCAGCCGCTGCTGGGCCGTGTCGACCTGACCCTGGTACTTGCCCTGGGTCTTGTCGTCCACCATGTCGCCGCCCTTGTCGATGCCCTGGTCGGCCTGGTGCTCATGGCCCTTCAGCATCTGCTTGATCTTGTCCATCATGGACATGGGAGTCCTCCTGCTCGCGTCGTCCCCCGTGCTTCCAGGGTCGCCGCACCCCGGACGGTTCGCATCCGCGCCGGGAGCCGGGCCTACGGAATCAACGAGTTGTGGACCTCGGAGACCGTCACCTCGAACGGTGGGGCGCCCAGGCTCCGGGTGGCCGGGAGGAGGTCGCCGTCGGCGAAGGTCCGGTACGCGTCCTCCGACTCCCACACCTCGACGGCCTGCCAGCCGCCCCGGGGCCGCGGTCCGGCGAAATGGGCGATGAGGCCGACCGGATGGTAGGCGCGGTCCGGGATCACCTTCTCGAACACGGCCCGGTAGAGCTCCGGTGTCCAGTCGGCCCCCATGTAGTGCACCAGGACAGCCATACCGTCCACGCTACGCACCGGGAGGCGCCCCCGCAGCGGTCGCGGTCCCCGGGGTGTGCCGTCCGGGTTGATCCGCTGCTGTGGGCGCGCCCCGGACGGCCCCTTCCCATCGGCCCCGGGCACGCACGCGGGGCACTGCCGGACGCGAGGGGCCCGGCGCGCGGACCGGCTGCGGGACGACGGCCGGCCGGCTTACAGGGCCGCGCGGTCGACTTCCCGCACACGGTCGTCATCATGAGCAGCGGCATCGCGGCACAGCGGATCTTGGCGCAGCAGCAGGAGGCGGGTGGCAGCGGGGTGTTGAGCCCGGTCCCTGAAGGACGCGCGCTGATGGACGCTCGGCGGGACCGGTTCGGGCCGAAGGACGCGCTGCTGAGCCCGGTGCGCAGGGGCGGAAACACCGGCAGGGCGACCGAGAGCGCCGCGGCGCCCGGGACGGCCGGGGACGCCGGGGTGGCCGCCGAGCACCGGCGCTCCGCGGAATCCGTGCCCCGCGCGGGGAATTCCGCGCGGCAGGTGGACGATGGGGACGACGGACACCACACACGCGTACACGAGGAGCGGACTGATGGGCGAGCACTACGATGTCGTGGTCCTGGGAGCGGGCCCGGGCGGCTACACGGCGGCGGTCCGCGCAGCCCAGTTGGGGCTGCGGACGGCCGTGGTGGAGGCGAAGTACTGGGGCGGCGTGTGCCTGAACGTCGGCTGCATCCCGTCCAAGGCGCTGCTGCGCAACGCCGAACTGGCCCATATCGTCACCACGCAGGCCGCCGCGTTCGGCATCGAGACGCAGGGACCCGTACGGGTCGACTACGGCGCCGCGTTCAAGCGCAGCCGGAAGGTGGCCGACGGCAGGGTCGCGGGCGTGCACTACCTGATGCGCAAGAACAACATCACCGAGTACGACGGCCGGGGCAGCTTCATCGACGAGCACACCCTGCAGATCGCCCTGTCCGCAGGCGGTTCCGAGTCCGTGACGTTCGACCACTGCATCATCGCGACGGGCGCCACCACACGGCTGCTGCCGGGAACCCGGCTGAGCGACCGGGTCGTCACCTACGAGGAGCAGATCCTGACCGAGGAGCTCCCCCGCAGCATCGTCATCGCCGGTGCCGGCGCGATCGGCGTGGAGTTCGCGTACGTGCTGCACAACTACGGAGTGAAGGTGACCCTGGTCGAGTTCCTGGACCGGGTCGTACCGCTGGAGGACCCGGAGGTCTCCAAGGAGCTGACGCGCCACTACAAGAAGCTCGGCATCGAGATCCTCACGTCGACGCGCGTCGACGCCATCGAGGACTCCGACCCCGCGTCGCCGGTGCGGGTGACCGTGACGCGCGACGGGGCCCAGCAGGTCCTGGAAACCGACAAGGTGCTCCAGGCCATCGGCTTCGCGCCGCGCACCACCGGCTACGGCCTGGAGCAGACCCGGGTGCGGCTCACCGATCGCGGGGCCGTCGAGGTGGACGGCCGGGGCCGCACCTCCGTCCCGCACATCTTCGCGATCGGCGACGTCACCGCACAGCTGATGCTCGCGCACGCCGCCGAGACGATGGGTGTCATCGCGGCGGAGACCATCGGCGGTGCGGAGACCATGGAGATCGACTTCCGTATGGTGCCGCGGGCGACGTACTGCCAGCCGCAGATCGCCAGCTTCGGCTACACGGAGGAACAGGCCCGCGCCGCGGGCTTCGACGTGCGGGTGCAGAAGTTCCCGTTCTCGGCGAACGGCAAGGCGCACGGGCTCGGCGACGCGGTCGGATTCGTGAAGCTGCTCAGCGACGGGACGCACGGCGAACTGCTGGGCGCGCATCTGATCGGCCCCGAGGTGACGGAGCTGCTGCCGGAGCTGACGCTGGCCCAGCAGTGGGATCTGACGGTCCATGAGGTCGCGCGCAATGTCCATGCGCACCCGACGCTGGGCGAAGCCGTCAAGGAGGCGGTCCACGGACTGGCGGGGCACATGATCAACATGTGAGCGTCGCGGGACCGCGGGCCGGACGCGCGCCGGCACCGGAGTGAACCGGTGCGCGTCCGGCCGGTCCCGTCGACCGGCGCGTCCTGAAGGGACCGTCGCGCCGGTACCCGTATCGGTGACCGTTCCCCGCCCCGTTCCCAGGGGTCCCTTCCACAGGCCGGCCCGGATGGCGTCCGCCCCGTGCACGTTCCTCGGCCAGGTCCGGACGTCGACAGTCGGGTCCGGACAGTCCGTTGCGGTGTGACCGAAAGAGATCGTTCCGCGGCCGCGTCCGCCGGGTCCGCCCAACTGCCGTGCCCTGAAGCCCCGTCCGACGAGAACGCCCGTACGGCCGTTTCACCGTTCGCGCGGGGCGGTCCGTTCACCGGCCATGGATCTCCTCGATACAAACCGGCTTGACGGTTTCTGGAGCTCCTACCTCAGGCCTCACACCTCAACATGCCCGTACCCGGGCCGAAGAACCACCCAGGGAGCACCAATTCGGGCAGCCCACTGGATATAAAACCGGCATGTTGGTTTGATAGTGCAGGCATGAGCAACTGTCGAGTTCCGGAACGGGAGTCACGGTGACCAAACAGGAACGGGCCGCCCGTACCCGCGACGCCCTCATCCACTCCGCGGCCGAGCTCTTCGAGCAGCGCGGATACGTCAAGTCGCGTCTGGCCGAGATCAGTTCGGGTGCGGGGGTCAGTGCGGGGGCGCTGCACTTCCACTTCGAGAACAAAGAAGCCATCGCCGAGGCCGTCGAGGGCGCGGCCTCGGCTCATCTGCACCGGGCGGCGCGCACGGTCCGGGACGTCGGCGGGCCCGCACTCCAGGCGCTCACGGACACCTCGCACGTCTTCGCGCATCTGCTGCGCCGGGACACGGTGGTCCGCGCCGGATTCCGGCTGAGCGGCGACGCCACCCGGACCAAGCGCCTGGACCTGTACCACGACTGGCACAGGTGCGTGCGGCGGATGATCACCGACGCCTCCCACGAGGGCACGCTGAGCAGGGACTCGTCCCAGGAGAAGCTGACCACGGCCATCGTCGCCGCGACGGTCGGCCTGGAGACGCTGGGGCGCGAGGACAACGAATGGCTGTCGCGCCGTTCGGTCGCCGGGCTCTGGCAGCTGCTGCTTCCCCGGGTGAGCACCCCGCAGGCGCTCAAGGCGCTGGACCCGACCGGCAGCGACGCGGTGCTCGCCCGGTTCGCCGCCCTGCCCACCCAGGGCGTGGCCCGCGGACCGCACCGGCCCACGGCTGCCCGGCCCCTGGCCGTGCCGCGGGACCGGCTGCGCCGCCGCTGACCCGCGCCCCCCGCCGCCGGCGGCGCCGTGGCCGGCGCGTCGTCGGTGCGGGTCAGGCGCCGCCCGCGAAGGCGTCGGCGTGGTCACGCGCCCAGTCGGCGTACGACCGCGCCTGATGCCCGGTCACCTCGCGCACGGTGTCCGTCACCTGGGCCTTCGCCCCGGCGAGTTGCCGCAGCGCGCTGCTGAGCAGGGCGTCGGCGAGGGGCTCCGGGTAGCGCGCGCGGTAGCGGGCGCGCGCCTCGTCCGGGTCCAGTTCCTCGAACCGCAGGGGCCGGCGCAGCGCCCGTGCGAGCTGCTCGGTCTGCTCGACGGCGGTGACGGCGGCCGGTCCGGTGAGGGTGTGCACCGCGCCCTCGTGGCCGTCCCCCGTGAGCGCGGCGGCGGCGACCTCGGCGATGTCCCGCGGGTCGACGGACGCGTTCGCCGATGCCCCGTACAGCGCCCGGACCACGCCGTCGGAGCGGATGGAAGGGGCCCAGGACAGGGTGTTGGACATGAAGGAACGCGGACGAAGCAGCGTCCAGGCGCAGCCTGCGGACCGCACGATGTCCTCGTTCTCGCGCTGCCAGCGGGTGATGAGGTCGTCGGCGGCCGGGTCCTCGACGGCAGCGGCCGACAGCTTCACCAGACGGCGCACTCCTGCGGCACGGGCCGCCGCGACGAAGCGGACGTCGTCGTCACCGCCCGGCCGGGCGGTGACGAGGAGGGCGGTGCGCACCCCGCGCAGCGCCCGTTCCAGGGAGTCCCGGTCGGCGTAGTCCCCGCGGACCACCTCCACCGAGGGCCCGGTGACGGTGACCCGTGCGGGGTCCCGGGCGAGGATGCGCAGCGTATGGTCCCGGGCCAGCAGCCGGGCGGTCTCCCGCCCGATGGTGCCGGTGGCCCCCGTCACGAGAATCATCGTGCTCCCTGCCCTGTCGGGCGATGTCCGGACACGGCGGCGGGACGCCCGGCGGCTCGGGCGACGGGGTCCCGGAGGGTGGCCCGGAAGACGACCCGGTCGTGCTGTCGCCCGGTCACCCGCACCGTCCGCGCGCCGGATTCCGGGTCCGGGTCGGCCTCGATCCAGCAGGGCTCGCCGAACTCCGCGTAGCTGTGGAAGGCGACCTCGGCGCCGAACGGCGCGAAGGGGACGGGCGCGAAGGCCGCGTGGGCGGCCTGCCGGGCCGCCTCCAGCAGCAGCATGCCGGGGATGTGGTCCTTGGGGCTCTGGAACAGCGTCGGGTGACCGGTGTCCACGCGCAGCCGCCAGGTCCGCTCCCGTCCGGTCGCGGAGAGCAGGACGTCCTCGGAACGGGTTCGCCCCACGAGCGGGGCCGGTACGGCCGCCGTGAGCGGTGCGGCGGAGACGGGCACCGCGTCTGCTCCGCGCAGCCGCCGGTAGACCGCGGGGCTGGTGACCTGGACGTCGATGGCGCCGGTCGCCAGGAGACGGCCGTCGAGACGCACGGCGAGGTCGATCAGCTGCGGGGAGGCGGAGGCGCCGCGTCGGTTCACCTCGGTGCAGTCGAGGGTGACCTCCACCTCGACGGGCCGTTCGCGCGCGGTGAGACTCTCAGGGACGCAGGTGTACGACAGAGTCCTCAGGAGGAACGGATGGCCCACCGGGACGCCGTACCCGGCGTGGGTGACCAGGGCGACCGACTGCCGGAGCGTCTCGGCGACGAGCAGCGGGTCGTACCACCCTCCCCGGACCGGCCCGAAGAACGGGTGTGCGGCCGGCCATCGGGCGGTGACGGAGAACCGGTCCTGGCCGACCCGCGCCCACCGCACCGGCCATGCGTCGGCCGCCCGTGCCCGGTGCACCTGCGCCAGCGTCGCCTCGCCTCCGTCCACGGCCGCACGCCGGTCCAACGTCGCGGTGCCGGTGGTGGGTTGCAGGTGTATGTCTTGGCGTTTTGTGTGCGGTGCTGTGTGGACCATGGATCCCCCAGGGGGTCAAGAGTGGGTCGTGGGCGGCTGTACAGCCCATCGACCGCCCTAGTAAAATACGGACCGCGCGGTTTTTTCCAGTCCCAGTGCACCCTGCACGTCCCGCCCAGTGGAGCCACCCGAAGGTTTACGAGCCGGCCCGGGGGCCGGAGAGGAGGAGGCATGCCCAAGCAGGACCGGGCGATCCGGACCCGGCAGACGATCCTGGAGGCCGCTGCGCAGGTCTTCGAGGAGCACGGCTACCAGGCCGCGACGATCACCCAGATCCTGAGAGTGGCAGGGGTGACGAAGGGTGCGCTGTACTTCCACTTCCAGTCGAAGGAGGAACTGGCCCAAGGGGTGCTCGCCGCCCAGGACCGGAGCCTCCAGGGGCCCCGCAGACCGTGCCGGATGCAGGAGCTGGTGGATGTGATCGCGCTGCACACGTACCAGCTCGAGACCAGCCCCATGGTCCGCGCGAGCGTGCGGCTCAGCATGAACCAGCACGCGGGTGAGCTCGACCGCAGCGGCCCCTTCGCCCGCTGGGGCGATGTGGTGCGCGAGCTGCTCGAAGGGGCGCGGGCACAGGGCGAGTTGCTGCCGCACGTCGACACCGCCCAGACGGCGGACGTCTTCGTCGGCGCGTATGCCGGTGTGCAGGCCATGTCGGATGCGCTCAGCTCCTACCAGGACCTGGGGGTCCGGGTGGCCGCGCTGCTGCGGCACGTGATGCCGAGCGTGGTGGTGCCGTCCGTGCTGCCGTCGCTGGACTTCTCGCCGGACCGCGGAGCGCGGGTCTTCGAGGAGATCGGGGCGCCGTCCGGCACGACGGCCGCCTGATCCGTCACGGTGCCGCCGGGCACCGTCGGTGCCCCGTCCCCGGGCGCCGCCCCCGTACGGACGGCCCGTCATCGGGCCTCACCGAACCACACGGTCAGCGTCTCGGCGAGTCCGTCGCCGTCCGCCGCCCAGGCCAGATAGCCGTCCGGCCGGAGCAGCAGGGCGTCGCTCGGCAGCCCGGACGGAGCGGTGACCCGGACCGTGCGCAGCACGTGCCGCCAGCCGCGGGCCTCGTGCGCATACCGGTCGCCGTCCCCGCCGCCGAGCAGCAGCAGCGGACGGCCGTCCCTGAGCAGGCCGATGACGTCCGTGGGACCGGAGTCGGTCACCACCGGGGTGTTGTCCAGGAAGCGCCCTTCCCACGCGGAGGGACGCGCGGACCTGGCCGGCTGGACGGTGTCCTGCGCGCTCACCAGCCCTGCTGCGTACGCGGCGTCGCCGCCCCCGGCGGCGAGCATGTCGGCGAGGAGCGCGCGTACCGGGTCGAGTGCGGGGTCGGGCCGCATCAGCGCCAGCTGGGCACGCGTGTTGTCGACGACGCGCTGCCCGGCGGGCCTGCGTTCCTCGTCGTACGTGTCGAGGAGGTCCTTGCCCGCCGTGCCCCGCAGCGTATGGGCCAGTTTCCAGGCGAGGTTGAACGCGTCGAGCAAGCCGGTGCCCAGCCCCTGCCCGCCGACCGGGAAGTGTGTGTGGGCGGCGTCGCCCGCGAGGAGGACGCGTCCGCTGCGGTAGGTCCGTGCGAGCCGTGAGAAGTCGCTGAACCGGGTGAGGCTGAGCGGATCCGCCATCGGGATGTCGCGCCCCTCGATCCGGGAGGTCTCGCGGCGCAGCTCGTCGAGCGTGACCGCGGCGTGCCGGTCGGGGTGCGGGCCCGTGCAGTCGAGGGTGCGCAGCAGACTGTGGCCCTGCGGGGTCGGCGTGGTGATGGTCCAGCCGCGCGGGGTCATCCGCCAGCCGCGCAGGACGGCGTCGGGGTCGGTGAACCGGACGAGGCCCATCATCACGGACACGGTCGCCGGATGGGTGTCGGACGCGATGCCGGCCAGTTCGCGCACGATGCCGCGGGAGCCGTCCGCCCCGACGACGAAGTCGGCGTCCAACTGCACCGTGCCCGACGGCCCTTCGGCCCTCACCCGCGCTCGGTCCGGCTCCTGACGCACGTCGACGACCCGGTGTGCGCGCAGCACGAGCACGCCCCGCTCCCGGGCACACGCCTCGAACTGCCGCTCCAGATCGGCCTGGGAGCGCTTGAGCAGCGGCTCCGGCTCGGTCGCGGGGGCAGTGAGGAGAAGACCGGGCAGGCCCGCGAAATGGAACGGCCGGCTCACGCTCTCCCCGGTCACGGGTTCCGCCGGTCCGTCCAGATGGCCTCGCCTCGCCAGTGACTGCACGACTCTGGCGTGCAGTGTGCCCGCCTTCGGCAGGTCGGAGGTGACCTCCCTGGTCTCGATGACCACGGTGTCGACTCCGTACGCCCCCAGTTCGGCGGCGAGCAGCATGCCGACCGGCCCGCCCCCGACGATCGCGACCTCGACGCGGCGCGCGCGTGCCATGTCCCCGTTCCCCTCACCCTCGGTCGCCGTCCCCGCGGCTCCGTTCCATCTGTCCCTTCCGCCCCACCGTATCCCGTCGTCTCCTCGCACCCGCCCGCAGTGGGGCCCGGCCCGCGCTCCGGCACCACAACGGCTCGATTGCGCCGTTGCGGTGACCACACGGCCGCAGGGGCACCGCATCGCGGCACGACCGGTGTGAGATGCCCGTGTGACAGTTGAGCGAAGGACGTCCCTGCGGGGCCTGGGGCCTGCGCGGCTGCTGCTCGGGGCCCTGAGCGGAGTGATCGCGGGGTTTGCGGGGCTGTGCCTGGCGGAACTGGTGTCGGCGGGCGTACGGCCGGAGGCCGGCCCGGTCGCGGCGGTGGGCGGCGTGGTGATCGATGCGACGCCGCCGGGCGTGAAGGACTGGGCCATCAAGGAGTTCGGCACCTCGGACAAGCTGGTGCTGGAGCTGGGCATCGTGCTGATCCTCACGGCCTGCGCTGCGGTGGTCGGGGTCGGGGCGCTGCGCCACCGCCCGGCCGGCGCGGCGGCCGCCTTCTTCTTCGGTCTCGCCGGGGCCGCTGCCGCGGCGGTCCGGCCGGGCGCGTCGCTCGCCGACACCGTGCCCTCGCTGCTCGGCGGTCTGGCCGCGGCGGGCGTGCTGTACCTGCTCATCGGGCTGCTGCTGCCGGCTCGGGCCCGCTCCGCCGGGGACGCGGACACCGCGCGGGGCGGCTCGCGCGCGGTCGACCGGCGCGGATTCGTCGCGGTCGCGGGCACCACGGTGGTGGCGTCCGCCGCCGCGGGCGCACTGGGACTGCGGCTGAACTCCACGGGGAACGCGGCGGCGACGGCGTCCCGCGCCGGACTCGTGCTGCCGAAGCCCGCGTCGCCCGCGGCGCCCGTACCCGCGGGGGCGGACCTCCGGGTACCGGGACTCGGCCCGTTCATCACGCCGAACGGCGTCTTCTACCGCATCGACACGGCCCTGGTGGTGCCGCGTGTCGACGCCGCGCGCTGGACGCTGCGCATCCGCGGCCTGGGTGTGTCACGGCCCATGACCCTGAGCTTCGCGGAGCTGATCCGCCGTGAGATCGTCGAGCGGGACATCACGCTGACCTGTGTGTCGAACGAGGTCGGGGGCGACCTCGTCGGCAATGCCCGTTGGCTCGGGGTCCGGTTGGGGGATCTGTTGCGCGAGGCCGGGGTCCGGCCGCCGTCGGAGGGAGGCCCGGCCGATCAGCTCGTCGCGCGTTCCGTCGACGGGATGACCATCGGCAGTCCCGTCGAGACGGTCATGGACGGACGGGACGCGCTGCTCGCCATCGGCATGAACGGCGAGCCGCTGCCCTTCGACCACGGTTTCCCCGTCCGCATGGTCGTGCCGGGCCTGTACGGATACGTCTCGGCCTGCAAGTGGCTGAGCGATCTCGAACTCAGCACGTTCGCCGCCTTCGACGCCTACTGGGTACGGCGTTCGTGGGCCCAGCAGGCCCCCGTCAAGACGGAGTCGCGCATCGACACGCCGAAGGCCTACTCGTCGGTGCGGGCCGGGACGGTCCCGGTGGCCGGGGTCGCCTGGGCCCAGCACAAGGGCATCGAACGGGTCGAGGTGCGCGTGGACGGCGGCACGTGGCACACCGCGCGGCTCGCCACGCAGGACAGCGCCGACACCTGGCGGCAGTGGGTGTGGCCCTGGCCCGCGACGCCGGGCAGCCACACCCTCCAGGTCCGCGCGACCGACGGCACCGGCGCGACACAGACGCAACAGCAGGTACCTCCGGTGCCGGACGGGGCGACGGGGTGGCACACCGTGGACGTCAACGTGAAGTGAGGTGCCCGCAAGGGGATGTGACGGAACGCCGTCCGGGCCGGATCACGGGGCCGCGGCGCGGCCGGTCGCCTTCCCGGGCCGGGCGCACGTACCGGGAGCCGCCCCGTGGGCGACGGCCCTCGTGGGAGGCTTCGCCGTGCGGACCGGCGGCCCGGCCGCGCGCCCTCCCACCCTCTCTCCCACTGGACTCGTGACCCCGCCGCAGCGGGCGTAATGTGGACATCTGTACGAGCGCAGGCGCTGAGCACTCCGATGGGACGGCCGTCGCCGAGAGTTCTCCGGACGGTCACCGCCGTGCTCGCGCCCACTTCGCGCGTCCCCCGGCCGGGGCGGACCCGGCCAGTGGGTCCGCAGCAGGGCCACGGGCGCGCCGGTACCTCACACCCTCGCGGAGTCCTGAGGGACTTCTCACCGACCCTTCCGATCGAAGGGACTTCCCATGCGGACCACCACCACACGGATACGCCGTCTCTGCGCCGCCGCCTGCGCGGCCCCCCTGCTGGTGCTCGCCGGAGCGGCCGGCGCCGGAGCGACTGCGCCGACGACCGTCCCTGCCGCCGCGTTTGCCGCACCGCACGCCCCGAGGGCAACGTCCGGCGAGATCCTGCAACTGGTCAATGCAGAACGCGCCAAGGAGAACTGCCCCGCTCTCAAGGAGAACTCGCAACTGCAGGAAGCCGCACAGAGCTTCGCCGACGACGCGTACAAGAACAAGCTGCAGAACCACACGGGCTCGGACGGCTCCAGCCCCGAGAACCGGATCCAGAAAGCCGGCTACAACGCGAGCAGGACCGGCGAGAACATGTACTACGGCTCCACCGACGCCAAGGACATCGTCGACTGGTGGATCGGCAGCTCGGGCCATCACGCCAACATGGTCGACTGCCGGTTCACCGACACAGGTGTCGCCGTCAGCGGCAACTATGCGGTGCAGGTCTTTGCGGCGCCGTCCTGACCGGCCGGCTCCCTGACGGACAGTCACCGGAGCGAGGAGTGATCCTCCGGGGGAGGGTCGCCGTGCCCGGCCGCCGCAGCCTCGCCGGCCGGGCCGTGCCCGTCATCGGCCCCGCAGTTCCGTGATCGCCGCGGCTCATGTTCCGATGTGTCCCGGTCAGCGCATTGCGACAGGTTCGCAGGTGCTGACGGTCATGCAGATGCACACGTCGGCGCAGGTGGGACGGGGTGTGCAGATGCGTTGCGGGCCGCAGGTGAGAGGTGCATGCGTACGCTCGTACGCACATAATGGTGCCGGGCGCGGCCCTCCAGCCGCGACGTTCTCCGATACGCAGGAGGCCGGTGCCGTGAGCGACGACGAGCACGGACATGCGGGCGCGCCGGAAAGCGGAGCCGGGGGCGGCCATGAGCACGGGCACGGACACGGGCACGGCCATGAGCACGGGCCCGGGCACGGGCACGGGCACGGGCACGGGCACGGACACGGGCACGGCCATGAGCACGGGCCCGGGCACGGGCACGGGCACGGGCACGGACACGGACACGGGCACGGGCACGGGCACGGGCACGGGCACGGACACGGGCACGGGCACGGGCAGGAAGGCGGTGGCCCACACGGCCGGGGGCGCCCCCCTGGTACCGGCCCGTGGACCCGCACGCGGCACCGCCTCGCCCACGTGCTGGCGCCGCACTCCCACGACTCGGCCGACAGGACCGACCGCGCCCTGGAGGCGTCGGCACGCGGAATGCGGGCTCTGTGGGTGTCGTTGGCCGTCCTGGGCGTCACCGCGCTGGTGCAGGCGGCTGTCGCGGTGGTGTCCGGTTCGGTGGCGCTGCTGGGCGACACCGTGCACAACGCGGCCGACGCGCTCACGGCGGTCCCTCTCGGCGTCGCGTTCGTACTCGGCCGGCGCGCGGCGACCCGGCGGTTCACCTACGGCTACGGCAGGGCCGAGGACATCGCGGGTCTGGCCGTCGTCGCGGCCGTCGCCGCGTCGGCCGGCTTCTCGGCCTGGGCCGCGATCGGCCGGCTGATCCATCCTCAGGCCGTCGACCACCTGCCCGCGGTCGCGGCCGCCGCCCTGGTCGGCTTCGCCGGCAACGAGTGGGTGGCCCGGCACCGGATCCGCGTCGGTCGCGAGATCGGCTCGGCCGCCCTGGTCGCGGACGGTCTGCATGCGCGTACCGACGGATTCACCTCGCTCGCCGTGCTGTTGGGCGCAGGGGGTGCCGCTCTCGGGTGGCGGCTGGCGGACCCGGTGGTGGGACTGGCCATCACGGCCGCGATCCTGCTGGTGCTGCGCGACGCGTGCCGTGAGGTGTTCCGGCGCATCATGGATGCCGTCGACCCCGCCGTCGTCGACGCCGCCGAGCGCGCCCTGACACGGGTCCCGGGGGTGCGGGAGGTCGGTGAACTGCGGTTGCGGTGGGTCGGCCACCGGCTGCGGGCCGAGGTCGCGATCGTGGTGGACGGGCAGCTGAGCGTGCGGGAGGCGCACGGGGTCACGGTCGCGGCGGAGCATGCGCTGCTGCATGCGGTTCCCCGGCTGTCGGGTGCGACGGTGCACGCGGATCCGGCTCCGGGGCCGGGGGTGCCGGACCCCCACGAGTTGCTGGCGCACCACGCGCACTGACCGGCCGCTGTCCGCGCCCGTCCCTCTCGCGGCCGGGAGCGCCTCGGCCTCCTCGGCCCCGGGGCAACGGCTTCGACGGTCGGGGGCCACGAGCCGGCCACCACGTGCTGCCCGGGCCGGGGTAGCGCCGGCACCGGGGTCTTCACCTGGCCAGTCTCGGCAGCAGCGCCGACGCCGCCGTGATCCCGGCCGCCGCCGCGAGGGCCAGGACGCCGAAGTCGAGGGCGAGATGGGACGCGGTGCCGAGGAGGAGGCCGCGCAGGGCGTCGACCTGGTAGCTGAGGGGGTTGGCCCTGCTCACGGCCTGGAGCCACCCGGGCATGACGGAGACCGGATACAGGGCGTTGGAGCCGAAGAAGAGCGGCATGGTGATGGCCTGGCCGATGCCCATCAGACGGTCGCGGGTGAGCACGATGCCGGCGATGGTCATGGAGAGGCACGAGAAGAAGGCGGACCCCAGGACCACCGCGGCGGCGACTCCCAGCAGTCGCAGGGGATTCCAGGTCATGGCCACACCGAGCAGCGCGGCGATGACGATGACGACGACGGCCTGGATGAGTGCCTTCACGCCCGCCGCGAACGCCTTGCCGGTGATCAGGGCGGACCGTGGGGTCGGCGTCACGAGCAGCTTGGTGAGGATGCCGGCGTCCCGCTCCCAGATGATCATGATGCCGTAGAAGATGGCGATGAACATCGCGGACTGGGCGATGATCCCGGGGGCGAGATAGTCGATGTACGGGACGCCGCCGGTGGGGATGGCCCGGATCCGCGTGAAGGTCTCCCCGAAGATCACGAGCCAGAGCGCGGGCTGGACGGCCCGGGTGTACAGCTCGGTGCGGTCGTGGCGGAGCTTCTGGAGTTCGACGGCGCACATCGCGAGGACCCGGGCGGGCACCAGACGCCAGCCCGTGCGGGCCCGGGGCGGGGCGAGCAGCAGATCGAGGCCGGCGGGGTGGCGGGCGGTCTCAGCCGACGCGGCCGGCGGTGCGGCGGGTGCTTCGGACATCGCGGAAGTCTCCTGACTGCTCGTCGAGGCCGCTGCCGGCGACGTCCCGGAAGACGTCCTCCAGCGTCGGCCGGGAGGCGGCCCCCTCCCCTCCGGGCCGGCCGCCCGGGGCGCCCCTGGCGCGACGGCGTTCTCTCAGGTCGGACCGGAGTTCGTCGGGGGTGCCCACGGCGCGTACCCGGCCGCGGTGCATCAGCGCGACCCGGTCGCAGTACTGGTCGGCCTCGTCCATGTAGTGCGTGGTGACGAGGACCGTCATGCCGGTGGCGGCCCGCACGGCATTGATGTGCTCCCACACGCCGGTGCGGGCGATGGGGTCCAGGCCGATGGTCGGCTCGTCGAGGATCAGCAGCCGGGGCGCGCTGACCAGGGCCTGGGCGAGTTCGAGCCGGCGGACCATGCCCCCGGAGTACGTCTTGGCGAGCCGGTCGGCCGCGTCACCGAGGCCGACCGCGGCGAGCGCCTGGCCGACCCGGGCGGCCCGTTCCCGGCGCGGTACGTCGAAGACACGGGCGAACAGCGCGACGTTCTCACGGCCGGTGAGCCCCGAGTCGGCGGACAGCTGCTGCGGTACGTACCCCAGCAGGCGGCGTACGTCCATGCGCTCCGTCGCGGTGTCGTGCCCGAAGACCCGCACCATGCCGCGCGGCACCGGCAGCAGGGTGGTGATGCACCGGATCGCGGTGGTCTTGCCCGCGCCGTTCGGGCCGAGCAGGCCGAAGACCTCGCCGACGCGGACGGACAGGTCGAGGCCGTCGACGGCCTTGGTCTCGCCGAAGGCGTACGCGAGTCCGCTGCACTCGACGGCGTCGGGTACGCCCTGTTCGTACGGGGTGGCTCCACGGGTGCCGGTCATGGTCGTCCCTCCGCCTCCTCGTGCAGGGTGCGGGCGAGGTTCCGCAGCGCCGGAAGAGCCGCCTCGAGCGCCGCCCGGTCCTGCTCGCTCAGCCGGGCCACATGCCCGCGGACCAGTGCGGTCCGCCGCTGCTGCCAGTCCCGCAGTCGTGCCTCGGCCGCCGGGGTGGGCAGCAGCAGCGCGGACCGCCGGTCGTCCGGATCGGTCTCGCGGCGCAGATATCCGGCCCGGCAGAGCTGGTTGACCAGCGTGGATACCGAATTGCCCGCGAGATACAGCTCCTTGGCCGCCGTCGACACACGGATGCCCGGCCGTGCCACGACCAGCCGCAGCAGCTCCACCTGTGCGCCCCGCAGCGGCGGCGCGGTGAGGCCGCTGCGCAGACTGCGTCTGATCAGCCTCTGCACGCCGGCGAGCACATCCGCCAGCGAGTCGGGGAACGCCTCCGACGCCATGCGGCCATTTTACCTCTCAGTGAGAGCTAAGCGGAAGATGTGCGGTACATGCACGGACGCGGGCCGCTGAGCAGCGGCGCAGGTGTACCCAGGGCCTGCCGGGCAGCGGGTGGACCCGGGATGGAGCCGTTCGGGCCCGGGGCTGCACGGCTTCACCCGCCGTACGGACCGGTCCCGCGGTGCCGGGCCGCGTTCACGGCGCGGACGACCTCGACGGGGTGCCGGGTCGACAGATACAGGTAGCGGAAGGGCAGTGCCGGGTCGGCGGCCTGGAGCCTGACGGCGGTGGCGATGTAGGGGCGGAGCACCAGACGGGCGTGGGGGCCGGCCCGGAAGGTGCGCCACTCCAGCGCCTCGTCCTCGTCGAGGATCTCGGCCCAGCCGAGCCGTTCCACGCGCAGCGCCATCCGGTCAGCGACGAGGACGCCGTCCTCGACACGGAGGCGGGCTCCGCCGTAGCCGATGAGCGTGCCGCCGAGGAGCACTGCGCTGACCGCAGCGGCCACGAGCGCCGCCGCACCGCCCAGCGGCAGGAACAGCAGCCCGACCGCCAGGCAGCCCGCGAGGGCCAGCAGCCACCAGCGCACCGGGACGGTCAGACGCTCCTCGTAGACATCGCAGACAGCCATGACGCGATGGTGTCACGCGCGCCCCGGATCCCCGCGCCCCACCCGCCGGACGCCCGGTCTCCCCCGCTCCGGGCCGGCTTCTTCCCGCCGCGGGCCGGCCCGGAGAGTCGGGCGCCGGTGCCCCGCCCGCCCCCACACCCGGGCAGGCGGGCGGGCTAGGCGTCCTGTGCCGCGTACACCCGCTCCCCTCCGACATACGTCTGGAGCACCCGGCCCTGTCCGATCTCCTCCGCGGGTACGGCGAACAGGTCGCGGTCCAGGACGGCGAGGTCGGCGAGGTTGCCGGGCCGGATGACGCCCGTGTCGTCGAGGTGGTTCACATGGGCGCTGCCCGCGGTGTAGGCGGCGAGGGCGGCGCCCAGGCCGATGCGCTGCTCCGGGAGGAAGGCCGGGTCGTCGGCCGCGGGGAGCCGGCGGTTCACGGCCACATGGAGCGCGGCGATCGGGTCGGGGCTGCTGACCGGCCAGTCGCTGCCCGCGGCGAGCGTCGCTCCGGTGCGGAGCAGATCCGCGAACGGGTACTGCCGTGCGGCGCGTTCGGGGCCGAGGAAGGGGATGGTCAGTTCGTCCATCTGCGGTTCGTGCGCGGCCCACAGCGCCTGGATGTTGGCGGCGGCGCCGAGCGCCCGGAACCGGGGCACGTCGGCACGGTCGACGACCTGGAGGTGGGCGAGGTGGGGGCGGGTGCCGGTCCGGCCGTTCGCGCGCCGCGCGGCCTCCACGGCGTCCAGCGCCTCGCGCACCGCGCGGTCGCCGAGGGCGTGGAAGTGGACCTGGAAGCCGTCGGCGTCGAGCTCGGTGACGTACGCGGCGAGCGCGGCGGGGTCGATGAAGGAGGTGCCGCTGTTGCCGGAGGGGCAGCCGCATGACGTGAGGTAGGGGCCGAGCATCGCGGCGCTGTGGTTCTCGGCGATGCCGTCCTGCATGATCTTGACGGAGGTGGCGCGGAACCGTCCCCCCGTCAGTTCCTCGCGGCGCCGCCTCAGTTCGGGGATCTGCTCCGCGCCACGCGCCCGGTCCCACCACAGGCAGCCGGTGACGCGCGCGGTCAGCAGGCCCTCGTCCCGGGCCGCGACGTAGGCGGGCCCGGGGTCGGGCATGCCGTTGCCGTCGCCCACGAGGGCGTCCTGCCAGGCGGTGATGCCGTGGGAGTGCAGGAGTTCCTGGGCCCGGAGGAGACCCGCGAGACGCTCCGGCACGGTCGCCTCCGGGACCAGGACGGAGACCAGGTTCATGGCGCCTTCCTGGAGCATCCCGGTGGGGTTGCCGTCGGCGTCCCGCTCGATGCGCCCGTCGGCCGGGTCGGGGGTGCCTGCGGTGATGCCGGCGAGTTCGAGGGCGCGGGTGTTGGCCCAGGCGCCGTGGTGGTCGCGGTTGACCAGGTACACCGGCCGGTCGGGCACGACGGCGTCGAGGAGGCTGCGGTCCGGGGTGCCGCCCGGGAAGGCCTCCATGGACCAGCCGCCGCCGGTGATCCACGTCGCTCCGGGGTGGGCGCGGGCGTAGTCGTGGATGAGCTCCCGGTACACGGCGGCGGTGACCGCGCCGCTCAGATCGCACTGGCCGAGTTCGATGCCGCCGACGACCGGGTGCACGTGGGCGTCCTGGAAACCGGGGACGAGCAGCTTGCCGCGCAGGTCGACGACCTCGGTGCGGGGGCCGACGAGTTCGCGGATCTCGTCGTCCCCGACGGCGACGATGCGCTCGCCGCGTACGGCCACGGCGGTGGCGCGCGGCCGGACGGCGTCCATGGTCTCGACGGGCCCTCCGACGAGGACGAGGTCGGCTGCGTGCGGATGGGACATGGGGGTGGGTCTCCCTCGTGGGTGTGGGTTGGTACGGGTCGGTGCGGTGCGATCGGGCTGCGCCGCGGGGCCGGGGCGGTGGGGGTGGGGTGCGGCCGGGCGGCCGGCATCGCGGGTGGAGGTCGGCCGGTGCCGTGCGGACGGGCGCGCCATGGGGCGGAGGCGGGTGAGGTCAGGCGGCCGGATCGTGGTCCATGGGCAGGCGCAGCGCCTCGGCGTCCGTACCCCGTCCCGTCGTGAAGTACGGCGAGTGCCGCCGCCACTTGGCCCACGCCGCCACGACCAGTCCGGAGAGGATGAACAGCGCGGGTACGAGCAGCATGAACCAGCCGTTGTCCGGGGTGGCGGCGAAGTGGTCGCTCATCGTCGCGTACTGACGGGCGAGGTAGCAGCCGAGGCCGAGCAGCACCAGCGCGCTGAGGGCGGGGACGATCACGGCGGCGAGGGCCTCGCGCGGTCCGGCGCGCAGAGCGTGCCGGAAGCGGACCGCGCAGGCCAGCGCCGTGAGCCCGTAGTAGAGGGCGACGACCAGCCCGATGGAGTTCACCGCGGCGAGGATCATCTCGTTGAGCTTGGGGATGCCGACGGCGAGGACGGCGACGGCGGCGGCGATCGCCATGACGACGACGGTACCGGCCGCCGGCGTCCCGTACTTGGGGTGGATCCTGGTCCACAGGGCACCCAGCGTGCGGTCGCGCCCCATGGCGAGATTGCCCCGGGCGGTGGGGATGACAGCGGCCTGGAGCGAGGCGAAGGCGGAGCACATCAGCGCGGCGAGCGGCAGTGAGGCCCACGGCTCGGGGGCGAGGCGCGCGCCGAGGAAGGTGAGCGCCTGGGGGCCGTTGCGCACCAGCTCGTCCTGGCCCATGACGCGCTGGAAGGAGATCGCGGCGAAGACGAACAGGCCGAGCATGGCGAGCAGTGCGATCCGGCCGCCGCGTGCCGCGTCCTCGGCGTCGCGGGTCTCCTCGTTGACGGTGAACGCGGCGTCCCAGCCCCAGTAGATGAACACCGCGAGGACCATGCCCTGGGCGAGCGAGGTGAACGAGCCGATCGCGAAGGGGTTGAGCCAGGACAGGGAGAAGGGCTGGTCGCCGACGACCAGTGCCCGGCCGCAGAACACGAGCAGGACCGCGTACTCGAAGACGAGCAGCCAGAACTGGAGCCGGGTCGCCGAGCGGACGCCGGTCACCGCGGTGATGGTGACGGCGACCAGCGCCACCAGGCCGACCACGGTGCTCAGTGCCGTGGAGTTGGGGTCGAGGGTGACCCCGAGAACCGTGTGCAGACCCGCCTTGCCGAGGAACTGCAGGACGACAGAACCGGTGACGGCGCCCGTGTACGCCATGAAGACGATGTTGCCGACGATGACGACCCAGCCGGTGAGGAAGCCGGGCCAGGGGCCGAGGGTGCGGCCGACCCATGTGTAGCCGTTGCCGCAGTTGGGTTCGGTGCGGTTGAGGCGTGCGTAGGCCAGGGCGATCCCGGCGATGGGCATGAACGCGAGGATAAGCAGGGCGGGGGTCTGCCTGCCCGCGTAGACGGCGAGGGTGCCCATGCCGATGCCGATGCTCGTGGTGGCGGCCGTGCTCGACGCGGCGATCGCGACGCCGTCCTTGACACCGAGCGCACGGCGCAGGCGTGCGCCGTTCCGGGGGTCGTCCATGCGTTGCTGACTGGTCTGGGCCACGCGTCAACTCCTTGATCGGGTACGGAGGGCGGAGCCGTGCTCCCTGCCCGCGGGCCACCGGTGTGCGCCGATGAAACAGGCGGCGTCAGGCTTACGTCAATAGTGTTGACGTAAATGGAGGCGTGGTGCCGGACGGCTCGACGCGGCGGTCCGTGGCCCGGGCCCGTGGCCCGGGGCCGGCGACCTGCGGCCAGGGCCGGTGGCCGGGGGCCGGAGATGATTGACTGCTTCAGGGCCGGGGCCAGGACCGGCGGAAGGGCGGAGTGGGGCGATGGCGGCTCAGGACCGGGTGGCGACTGAGCGCAAGCGGCGCCGTCCGACCAGATCGGGCGTGGTGCTCTCGGAAGAGATGATCATCGAGCGCGCGGTGCGGCTCGTCGACGAACACGGCGCCGACGCCCTGACGGTGCGGCGACTGGGCGCCGCGCTCGGCGCCGACCCGAGCGCGATCTACCGCTATTTCCGCGGAACGGAGGACCTGCTGCTGGCGCTGGCCGACCGGATGATCGGCGAGGCGCTCGACGACTTCGAAGCGGACGACGACTGGCGAACGGCGCTGCGGGAGCTGGCCTTCCGCGTGTACCGGTCCGCGCTGCGCCACCCGCGCGTGGCGACGCTGACCGGCTTCCGGGTGACGCGGCGCCCGAACGAGCTGCGGGCCGTGGAGAACGGCATCGGGATCCTGCGCGGCGCCGGATTCGACGAGGAGTCCGCGGTGCGGCACTACCACGTCTTCATCGACACGGTCCTCGGGCACGCGGCCCTCGACGCGGCCGTGGCGAACCTGCCGGAGGACCAGCGCGCGGGCGACGAGCGGGCCTGGCGCGAGACGTACGCGGAGGCACCGGCCGACCGCTATCCGCATCTGCGTGCCGCGCGCGACCACCTCCCGGTGATGGCGGGCTCCGCCTTCGAGGCGACGCTGGATCTGCTGCTGGCGGCGTTCAGCGCCCGGCTGCCGGGGGCCGGGGCGCGCTGACCTCCGACGGCGGGACCGTGGCCACGACCATGCGGCAGCGGGGACTGCCGTCGGAGCGCAGGCCGAGGCCGGGCAGGGCGTGGAGCCCCACGTCGAAGCCCGCACCCGCGAGTTCGGCGCGGACGTCGGCGAGGCGGAAGCGGCGGTAGTACATGACGAACGGGGGACGCCAGACGGCGTTGCGCACCCGCATCGCCGTGTCGAAGGCGAGCAGGGTCCAGTAGCCGCGCGAGCCCGGGCGCGGGGCCGCGGCGACGGGGAAGACGAACCGTCCGCCGGGGCGCAGCACGGAGCGGACCTGGGCGAAGAGCCCCGGCCGCTCGCGCGGCAGGAAGTGGCCGAAGGCCCCGAAGCTCACCACCAGGTCGAAGGCGGGCCCGAAGGGCAGGGCACGGGCGTCGCCCCGCACCCAGTCGACGGGCACCGGCCCCGGCGGCGTGGCGGCGCGGGCCACCGCGAGCATGCCGGCACTGACGTCGACGCCGGTGACCCGCTCCCGGCACACCGAGCGCAGTACGTCCAGGCCCGCTCCGGTGCCGCAGCACAGGTCGAGGCCGCGGTCGAACGGGCCGAGCGGGCGCACCGCGCGCGCCACCGCGTCCAGCACGTCGTCCGGAGTGCGGAAGGGCGTGTCGTCGAACTTCGGCGCGAGCAGGTCGTAGCCGTGCTCGACGGACGACAGCGCCTGGACGGCGAGTTCGCGGAGCGTGGGACCGTTCGGGGAGAACATCGCCCTCAGCATAGGCGGGTGCCCGTCGTTGCACGCCCGTCGGCCACGACCCGGGCACCCGCAAAGGGGAAGCAGAACGCCACGCGGTGACCGGGAGAAGCGGCGCCGGGAGAAGCGGACCGCCGCGCGCTGCCCGGCAGGAGCCGTACGCCGGGCGGCGGGACCCCGCGGCGGCACCCCGTGGCGCATCGTTCCGCCGACGGCGAACACCCGGGGAAAAGAGGGGAGTTCGTCGACGTATCGCTCGTCACATCCGCCCCATGGGGCATCACACGTCGCATAGATCATTTACAGCCGGGGCAGCCTGTTGCACGGATCAAGTGAATGGCCATGACAAGCACGGTCACGACTCCACCCACCCGCCCGGCTCGCGGGTTGACCGCCGCGAGCCCCGTCACAGCGAGGAAGCGCATGCCGCAGGACGTACGGTTCGACCTTCCCTTCACCACACCCGTCAGCGAGCACCTGGAGGAGGCCCGCGCCCGGCACCTGCGCTGGGTGTGGGACAGGGAGCTGGTGAAGAGCCAGGCCGGATTCGAGGAGTACCGGTCCTGGGATCTGCCGCAGGCCGCCGCACGCACGTACCCCCACGCATCCGCCGACGACATGGTCGTGCTGATGAACTGGTTCTCCCTCGCCTTCCTGTTCGATGATCAGTTCGACGCCGGACAACCCGACCGCGCCGACCGGATAGCCGAGGTCGCGCGGGAACTCATAGCCACGCCCCTGCGCCCGTCCGGGAGCCGTCCTCGGGTGGTCTGCCCGATCACGGCGGCCTGGGCGGAGGTGTGGGGGCACCTCGCCGACGGGATGTCGCTGACCTGGCGCACGCGGTTCGCCGCGTCCTGGGGGCGCTTCCTCGTCGCACACTCCGAGGAGGTCGACCTGGCGGCCCGCGGGGCGCGGCTCGGTCTCATGGAGTACGCCGCGTTCCGCCGCCGGACCGTGGGCATCCACCACAGCATCGACGCGGGCGAGCGCAGCCGCCGCTTCGAGGTGCCCGCGCAGGTGCAGGCACACCCGGTGATGACCGGGATGCGGGACGCCGCGGCTGACGCCATCGGCTTCATGAACGACATCCACTCCTACGAGCGCGAGAAGCGCCGGGGCGACGGGCACAACCTGATCGCGGTGCTGCGCCAGGAGCGCGGGTACGCCTGGGAGGACGCCTTCGACGAGGCGTACCGGATGACGACGGACAGCCTGGAGCGGTATCTGCACCTGGAGGCCCGGGTGCCCGCGATGTGCGACGAGCTGCTGCTCGACACCGCCGAGCGGGAGCGGGTGCGGATGGGCGTCGAGGCCATCCAGCACTGGATCAACGGCAACTACGAGTGGGCACTGCGCACCGGCCGGTACGCCGCGGCGAAGGAAGGACCCGCGGCCGCCGCCGAGATGGCGGGCCGGGGCTCCCTGGACGACCTGCTCGCGGTGTGACGAGGCTCCGCGGGCCGGCCCTCCGGACGGAGGGCCGGCCCGCGGGCGCTCAGACCTCGGCCGGCTGGGCCGTGAACGCGACGGGAAGGCGGTCGAGCCGGGTCTCCCAGGTCGACGCCGTGGACGTGAGGTCCTCGGGCGCGGCGGCGAGGCGCAGGCCGGGCAGCCGGTGCAGCAGCACGTCGACGGCCGTCTCGATGATGGCCTGGCCGATGCCCTGGCCGGGGCATTCGTGCGGGCCCCCGCTGAAGGCGAGATGGGCCTCGTTCCCGTGCACCGAGACGCCGGCGTCAGGGCGGATCGCCGGGTCGAGGTTGCCCGCGGTGAGGCCGAGGACCAGCAGGTCGCCCCTGCGGACCCGCTGGTTGCCCAGTTCGGTGTCGGCGGTCGCGAACCGTCCGGGCAGCACCGCCAGCGGCGGCATGTTCCACATGACTTCCTCGACCACCGCGGTGATGTTCAGCTGGCCGCTCACCAGCCCGGCGAGGTGGGAGGGGTGGGTGAGGATCAGCTGGAGGACACGTGCCAGCAGATTGCTGGTGGTCGTGTGCGCGGTGATCAGCACCAGCCGCAGGTGCTGCAGGATCTCGTCGTCGTCGAGGCATGCCTCGTGGTCGAGCAGTCCGGTGGTGAAGTCGGCGCCCGGCTCGGTGCGTTTGCGCGTGGCCAGCTCGTCGAGGACCCGCACGATGCGGTCGTTGTGCGCGAGCGCGTCCTCGCCGCCCTTGATCACCTGGGCGCAGGAGGCGGCCAGCCTCTGTCCCTCGCCCTCGGCGAGGCCGAAGACACGGGTCAGCACCAGCATCGGCAGATGCTCGGCGAAGTCGGCGACGAGATCGGCGCTGCCCCGGTCCGCGAAGCCGTCGATCTGCTTGTTGGCGAAGTGGGTGACGTGCCGGCGGATCCCGCGCCGGGCGGCGGCCCGCAGATTGTCGGTGACCGCGCCGCGCAGCCGCCGGTGCGGCTCGCCGTCCTGGGAGACGCAGTCGGGGCGCCAGCCGACCACCTGCATCAGCGGTGACGTGCTGTCGACCCGGCCCTCCTTCCAGTCCCGCCAGATCCGTGAATCACGCGTGAAGTGCAGCGGATTGTCCAGCACCCGGCGGTTCTCCTGGTACCCGAGCACCAGCCAGGCGGGGACATCCCCCTCGAGCAGTACCGGGGCGACGGCCCCGTACTGCTTGCGCAGCCGCTCGTAGATGCCGTGCGGGTCGGTGGCCGCCTCCGGTCCGTAGAGCCGGGTCGGCGCGCCCGGTGCGGCGATGCCGGTGACCGGGCAGCGGGCGGGGGCGTCCTGGGTGCCCGGGTGCGGGCTCGTGTGCGAGTGTTCGGTCATCGGGGCTCCAGGGCGACGGCAGAGCGTTCCTTGAGATGTCGGATCAGGGCGATCAGCACATCGCGACTGGACCCGCGGTCGCGGGCGTCGCAGGCGACGATCGGCGTGTGCGGTGAGATGTCCAGGGCGTCGCGGATCTCCTCGATCGGGTGCTCGCGCGAGTCGGGGAACACATTGAGCGCGATGACGAAGGGCACGTCCTGCCGCTCCATCTCCTCGATGGCGCGGAAACTGGACGCCAGCCGGCGCGTGTCCACCAGGACGACCGCTCCCAGCGCCCCCTTGAACAGCCCGTTCCACAGGAACCAGAACCGCTCCTGGCCGGGTGTGCCGAACAGGTACAGCACCAGTTCGTCGTTGATGCCGATGCGCCCGAAGTCCAGGCTGACCGTGGTCTCCTGCTTGTCCGCCACGCCGATGAGGTCGTCGACGTCGGCGGCCGCCTGGGTCAGGGTCTCCTCGGTGGTGAGCGGGCGGATGTCGCTGACCGACCGGACCAGGGTCGTCTTCCCGGTGCCGAATCCACCGGCGATCATGATCTTCACCGAGCGTGAGGCCGAGGGCAGGGAGCCCGTCGAAGGTGAACGGTCCGGATGGTCAAAGCCGTTCAAGTCCACTGAGTACCTCCTCAAGGAGCGCGAGGTCGGGCCCGCGGCGGGCGTCGGAAGCCGGGAGAGGATTGCGTACCTCCACACGGCCGGCTTCCCACAGGTCGGCCAGCAGCACCGCGAGAATGTTGAAGGGCAGTCCGAGGTGGGCGCCCAGCTCGGCGACCGACAGCGGATCGCGGCAGCGGCGCAGGATCTCCTCGTGCTCGGCCTGCGTGCCCGGGCCGGGTGACGCCAGGGCCACGACGAGGGTTGCCACGTCGAGGCCGGTGAGCACACGGCCCGGGCCGCTGCGGCCCCCGGTGAGAACGTAGTAGCGCTCCAGGCCGGACGGATCCGGGGGGCGCTGGGGACCACTCATCCAGGCTGCTCCTCCAGCCGGGGAGTGGTGCCGAGCAGCTCACCCATCCTGCGGGCCAGATCTCTCATCTGATGGCCCAGCAGCCCCTGGTCCAGGCCCTCCCGCGCGAGCACTCCGAGATACGTCTCGACACCGGCCCGCACCACGAAGAGGTGCCCGCCGTCCACCTCGATCATCGCGAGGCGCAACTGGCCGCCGTACGCGGGGAACTGTTCGGCGACGGGCTGCGCCAGCGCCTGGAGGCCCGCCACGACGGCCGCGAAGCGGTCCACGTCGTCGGGGTCCTCGGCGCCGTACGAGGTGATGGCCTTGCCGTCGCTGGAGGCGACGAGCGCGAAGCGGATCTCCTGGATGGACTCGGTGAGATCACGGAGCGCCCAGCTCACGTCGGTTCCGTGTTGCGTCATGTGGCTAGTCGCTCTCTTCGCTGCGGTACTCGGGGGTCTCGGTGGTCTCGCGTCCGGCGGTGGCGAACGCGGCGAGGCCGGTGAAGGACGAGTCCGGCGGCACCGCGGACGCCGGGGGCACCGCCGCGGGGGCCGCCTCGGGGGCGGACCGCTCGGGCTCGGTGCGCTTGCTGCGGCGCCGGGGCAGGCCGCCGGGGGTGGTCTCCAGGGCGTCCGCCTCGGTATCCGCAGGTGCCGTGTGCACGGGCGCGGGCGTCGCGGGGCTCGCCGCCCGGGCGACCTCTGCCGTGTCCACGGGGGTGGCGGCTACGGGGGTCGCGGGGGCGACGGCCACTGTGTCCACCGGGGTGACGGCCGCCGGGGCCGCCACCGGGATCGGGCTGAAGAACCTGTGCGGGACGACGACGATCACCGAGGTGCCCAGCCAGGGCGAGTCGGCGAAGGTGACCCTGATGCCGTACTTGCGGGCCAGGATGCCGACGACGCGCAGGCCGAGGTGGGCGTCCTCCGAGAGGCCGCCGATGCCCGGGCCCGAGGCGGCGCCGTCGAGCGCCCGCAGCGCCACGTCCTTGCGCTCCTCGCTCAGGCCCTTGCCCGCGTCCTGGATCTCGATGCCGACGCCGTTCGGGACCTCCTTGCCGGAGATGAACACCGGCTCGGTGGGCGGCGAGTAGCGCGCCGCGTTGTCCAGCAGGTGGGCGAAGATCAGCGTGAGGTGGTCCACCAGACCCCCGTCGACGCCGAGTTCGGGCAGCTGGCGGACCTGGATCCGGTTGAAGTCCTTGATACGGCCGATGCCGCCGCGGACCACGCTCAGCAGGCGCTGCGGCTCCTGCCACTGCCGCCCGGGCCGGTCCGAACCGCCGAGCACACCGATGCTCGCGGCCAGACAGTCGGCGGGTCCCGCCTCCTGGTCCAGCTCCATGAGGCCCTGCGCCACGGACGGCAGCCGTCCGTGCTCGCCCTGGAGTTCGTGGAGCCGGCCGCGCAGCTTGCTGGTGAGGACGTGCATCCGGTTGCCGACGCTGATGACGGCCTGCTCCGCGGACGTGCTGCGGTTGAGCTCCTCCTCGACCGCGAGGAGGGCGGTCCTGAGCACCCTGCGCAGTTCGGCTCCGAACTCCGGGGAGGCGTCCGGGTCCTGGGTGAGCGGCACGAGCACGTCGTCGATGGCGTCGCCGTCCCGCAGCCGTTGCAACGCGTCGGGCAGATAGGCGTCGGCGAGCCGTGCGACGAGGGCGCCCTGCGCATCGGTACGCGCCTGCCACAGCGCCGACTGATCCGCGAACTGCGCCTGCCAGTGGTCCGCCTGGTCCGCGAGCTGCGCCTGCCACTGGTCGGCCTGCTCCACGAGCTGCGCCTCGTGCACGGCCCGCTCCGCCTCGTACCGGCTCTCCAGGGACGCCACGTGCTGCTGCCACTGCTGCGAGTGGCGCGCCTGCGATGACCGGAAATCAGCGGCGGTACGGAGCAGCTGACTCTGTGTGCGAAGCAACTGGCGTACGCAGACGAAGGCTGCCGCCGTGGCCACGAGCCCGGCGATCGCCCCGGGTATGCGGACCCCGTCGGGCCCCGCAACCGCGGTGACGACCGAACCGGTCAGTAATACGGCCGGAAGCAGCCACCACGCGTGCCGGGTGACCGGTGCCCGGCCGGCCGGGGGTGGAGTGGCAAGTTCCATCTGCACCTCAATACAACGGGTTCGTACGGGGGGACGGGGGTCCGCGCGTCGCGCGGCCGGTGCCATCGGCGGAGCGGCACGCCGTACTCCGCCTCCGTGGCCCGTTTCGCGACACGCCAGATGGCACGGCGTGACTTGTCCGGGTGCGGACACGTCAACTCGCCGCGCCGCAGGGGAGCTTAGCGGGTTCGAGATCGCGAGGATCAACTTCTCCACCTGCTGAAGGTCCACCTTCAGCCACCTTCAGGTCCTGGGCCCGCACGCCCCGTAACCGTCTTTGCGGATCGTCGCAGCCGCGAAGAGAATGGCCCCTGAGGGGCGGTGTCACCGGCTGCCGGGCCGGTCGAGACATCTGGAGGCGCCATGGGCTTCGCCGACGCGCACCTGGTGCCCCTGGTGGACGAGGGACTCGGCAACAGCGCATATCTGGTCGATCTCGGTGACGGGCGGGCCCTCGCCGTCGACGCCACCCGCGATCTGCGTGCCCTGCGCCGGGCGGCCCGGCACCGCGGCCTCACCGTCGCCTTCGCCGCCGACACCCATCTGCACGCCGACTTCCTGTCCGGCTCGGTCCAGCTGGCCGCGGACGACGGCGCCACCGTCCTCGCGTCGGCCGCCGGGAAGCGCGCCTTCCCGCACACCGCACTCGGCGACGGCGACGAGACCGACCTGGGCGGGCTGGTGCTGCGGGCCCTGGCCACCCCCGGACACACCGACGAGCACCTGTCGTTCCTGCTGCTGGACGGCGACCGGGCGCTGGGCGTGTTCAGCGGCGGCGCCCTCATCGTCGGCTCGTCCGCCCGGACGGACCTGCTCGGCGCCGACCACGCGGAGGACCTCGCCCGCGCCCAGTACCGCTCGCTGCGGCGGCTGGCCACGCTGCCGGACGGCACCGCGGTGTGGCCGACGCACGGAGCCGGCTCCTTCTGCGCCGCGCCGCCCGGGGCCGGGCGCACGACCAGCATCGGCGCCGAGCGGCGGTCCAACCCGCTGTTCGGCGCGCCGGACGAGGACACCTTCGTACGGGAGCTGCTGAGCGGCCTCGGCTCCTACCCCGCGTACTTCGGCCGGCTCGCCGCGCTCAACCGGCGCGGGCCGGCTCTCGTCGGCACCGATCCGGCGCTCCCGCCGCTCTCGGCGGCCGACGTCCGCAGGCTGCTCGCCGAGGGGGCGCAGATCGTCGATGTGCGCCCCGTGGCGGACTTCGCCGCCGGGCACGTTCCGGGCGCGCTGTCCATCGCGCTGCGCCCGCAGTTCGCCACGTGGCTGGGCTGGCTGGTCCCCGACGGAACGCCACTGGTGTTCGTCGCCGGCCCGGACCAGGACCTCGACGAGGTGCTCTGGCAGTCCCTCAAGATCGGGTACGAGGATCTGGCCGGCCATCTGGACGGAGGCATGGATGCATGGGCCGCCGACGGCGGGGTGCGGCGCAGCATCCCCCTGGTCACCGCCGACCGCATCACGGACGACCGGCCGGTGCTCGACGTCCGCCAGCGGTCCGAACACGTCACCGGGCACATCCCCGGCGCGCTCCCCGTCGAACTCGGCGACCTCCTCACCCGCACCGGCGAGGTACCGGAGGACGTCGTGGTCGCCTGCGGACGGGGCATGCGCGCGATGACCGCCGCCAGCATCCTCGAACGCGCCGGTCACCTCTGCCCGGCGGTGCTCGACGGCGGACCGGCCGACTGGGCGGCCGCCACGGGACGGCCCCTGGCGATGGGCGGGTGATCCGCTGCTCGGGTGAGCCCCTGCGGCATCCGGTTCAGGCCACTTCCCCCGGATTGGACCAGGCGGGGCCCTGGAGAGCGGCCCTAGCGTGGGGGCCGGTCGACCGTCCTCGGCCCTCGCAGCAGTGCTCAAGATCAGGGAGCGACCCGCCCGTGCATCCTCGACTCGCCGCAGATCTCGCTCGGTTGCCGCACCTCATGGAGGCGGTCGGGCAGCATGCCGTCGCCTTCCTGGAAGGCGTTGCGGAACGACCGGTCGTCCCGGAGTGGCGGAGACCCGCGGCCGTTCCGCTCCCCGAGCGGGGGGTCGGGCTGGACGCGGCCCTGGACGAGTTCGCCGTCCGTTGGGAGCCGGGCCTGTCGGCGAGTGCGGGGCCGCGCTATCTGGGGTTCGTGACCGGCGGTGCGACCCCGGCCGCGGTGGCCGGGGACTGGCTGACGTCGGCGGCGGACCAGAACTCGAACTCGTCGCTCGATCCCGGCGGGCAGCACCTGGAACGGGAGACCGTGGCCTGGCTGCGGGATCTGTTCGGCCTGTCGGATGCGCACGAGGGCACGTTCGTCAGCGGCGCCACCATGTCCAACACGGTCGGTCTGGCCATCGCCCGGGAGTGGCTCGGGGAACGGCGCGGCGTCTCTCCCGCCGAGTCGGGCGTCGGCGCGCTGGGGCCGGTACGGGTGCTGTCGGCCGGTGCGCACTCCAGCATCGCCAAGGCCCTCGCGGTGCTCGGCCTCGGGCGGGACGCCCTGGTGCGGGTCGACGCGCTGCCGGGCCGTGAGGCGGTGGACCCGGCGGCGCTTGAGCGGGCACTGCGCGAGGCCGACGGGCCGTGCGTGGTCGTGGCCAACGCCGGCACCGTGAACACCGTCGACTTCGACGATCTGCGCGCCGTCGCCGCGCTGCGCGAGCGGTACGGCTTCTGGCTGCACGTCGACGCCGCGTTCGGCGCCTTCGCCGCCCTCTCCCCCGAACACGCGCACCTGGTGGCGGGTCTGGACCTCGCCGACTCCGTCTGCGTGGACCTGCATAAATGGCTGAATGTGCCCTATGACAGCGCCGTGCAGTTCACCCGCCGACGGGACCTCCAGGCGCGGGTCTTCCAGAATGCCGCCGCGTATCTGGGCCCGCTCGGCGACACCCCGGACCTGGTGCATCTGACCCCGGAGAACTCCCATCGGCTGCGCGCCCTCGCGGCCTGGTTCACGCTGCGCGCCTACGGCCGGGACGGCCACCGCGAGATCGTCGAACGCTGTGTGGCCTGCGCACGGTCCCTCGGGCGGACCGTGGACGCCCTGCCGGGCCTGCGCCTGCTCGCACCGGTCCGCCTGAACGTGGTCTGCTTCACGCTCGCCGACGATCCGACCCCCGAGCGGCTCGGTGCGTTCGCCCGCGCCCTGGCCGACGACGTCTTCGTCACGCCCACCGTCCACGGGGCGGTGCCCGCCCTGCGCGCCGCGTTCAGCAACTGGCGCACCGGACCGTCCGACACGGAGCGGATCTCCTCGGCTCTGGAGCGCGCCCTGACCACGCTGTGATCCGGTCCCGGGGCCGACCCGGATCCCGTACGGTCCCCCACCCGGCCACGCCGCCCCGGCGGGCGGCGGGCGGTCCATGGTGCGCGGACCCGGTGGAAGGGGCAGCCTGGACCGTAGGCATCCGGCGATGTCCGGCGTTTCGGCCCCTCGGGAGGTGATCCGCCATGGTCCGCCGACGGGCAGCCCGGCGGGAGCGACCGGACGTGGCGACACCGCAGCCGGACCCGGCGGAGGAGATGGCCCCGCTGTCGATCGCGCTCTCGGACATGCTGGCGCACGTCGGTGCGCATTCCGGCGCTGTCTACCTCCTGTCCCCGCACGCGCCCGTCCTGGTCATGGCCGTGATGGCGGGTCTGCCCCGCTCCTTCGCCGCGCCCTGGGAGCGCGTGAGCCTGAACACTCCGCTCCCGGTGGCGGACGCGGTGCGCGAGCGGCGCCTGGTGTGGGTGGCGGGCGAGGAGGAGATGGCGAACCGGTATCCGCGCGTGGCGGTCGTGCTGCCCTACCCGTTCGCCCTGGCCGCGCTGCCCGTGGCGACGCCCAGGGCGCAGTACGGGGCGGTCTTCGTGACATGGCCGGGCGCCCAGGCGCCACGGATCGGCGCACAGCAGTGCGCCGTACTCAAGGCGGCCTGCGACCGTCTCGCGCGACGCCTGGAGCGGGCCGCGGACGAGGGCCGCCCTCTCCTCCCGGAGCAGGAGCGGGCACCGGCGTCCGAGGCACCGCCCGGGTCCTCCACCGTCGAGGCGGCACGGCTGCTGTCACGCCTGCCGTACGGGATGTGCGGGCTCGATCTGGACGGCCGGGTCACCTATGCCAACAGTGCCGCCTGCAGGCTGCTCGGCGTTCCGGACCACCGTCTGCTGGGCTCGACGCTGTGGGCGGCGCTGCCGTGGCTGAACGACCCGGTGTACGAGGACCGTTACCGCGCGGCGCTGGTGAGCCAGCAGGACACCTCGTTCGTCGCACTGCGCCCGCCGGGCGACTGGGTGTCCTTCCGGCTCCATCCGAGTACGAGCGGTCTGAGCCTGCGGGTCACGAAGGCCCGGGCCTCCGTCGTGCCGGGCGGGAACGGCCCCCGGAGGGTCCCCGGGGTCTCACACCTGGTGACGGTCTCACGGGTCCTGGCGCTGGCGACCGCACTGACCGAGGCGGTCGGCGTGCAGGACGTGATCCAGCTGGTCGCGGACGAGGTGGCCGCGGCGGCAGGCTGCCAGGCGGTGGTGATGACGACCGCGGAGGGCGGGCGGATGCACATCATCGGGCACCGCGGGTTCGCGGACCCGTCGGTCCTGAGCCCTTTCGACGGGATCCCGCTGACCACACGGACGCCGGGCGCGCACGCGCTGAGCACGGGGGTCCCCGCCTTCTTCGAGTCGCGGCAGGACATGGAGCGGCTCTACCCGCAGCGCCCGCCCGTCGCGGACGGCATGGCCGCATGGGCGTTCCTGCCGCTCATCGCGTCCGGCCGGCCGGTGGGCACCTGCGTCCTGTGCTACGTCGAGCCGCATGTCTTCCCGGCGGACGAGCGGGCCGTCCTGACGAGTCTGAGCGGGCTGATCGCGCAGGCCCTGGAGCGGGCACGGCTCTACGACACGAAGCACCAGCTCGCGCACGGGCTCCAGCAGGCGCTGCTCCCCCACTCGCTGCCCTCGCTGCCGGGCCTGGAGGCGAGCGGCCGCTATCTGCCCGCCACCCGGTCCATGGACATCGGCGGCGACTTCTACGACCTGATACCGGCGCACGGCGGCGCGGCCGCGGTGATCGGCGACGTCGAGGGCCACAACGTCACCGCCGCGGCCCTGATGGGGCAGGTCCGCACCGCGGTGTGGGCGTACACGGCGGTCGACCAGTCGCCGAGCGAGGTCATGCAGAGCACCAACCGCCTCCTCTTCGACTTCGACGCCGAACTGTTCGCCAGCTGTCTCTACTTGCGCCTGGACACGGAGAACCACCGGGCCCTGTTCGCCCGTGCCGGGCACACCCAGCCGCTGCTGCGCGGCCCGGGCCACCGGGTGGAGGTCCTCGACATCGCCGGGGGTCCCCCGCTCGGCGTCGACCCCCACGCCCGCTACCCCACCACGGAGCTCCCGTTGCCGCCGCGCTCGATCCTCGTGCTGTACACCGACGGGCTCGTCGAGGTACCCGGCATCGATCTGGACGACGCGCTCGCCGTCGTCTCGCACCGCCTGACCCGCGCGGGTGACCGTTCACTGGACGAGGTGGCGGACGGGCTCGTACGGCATCTCCAGGACGGCTCGGAGGAGCGCCACGACGACGTGGCGGTGCTCCTGCTGCGGCCCGTGTGACGCATCGCGGCCCCCGGCACGGGGCCGGAGGTGCGTGTCCGCTCATCCGCCGCCCGCCCCGGACGGCGGTGCCCATGGCAGACGCTCGATGGCGACCAGTGCCGCGTCGTCGCCCAGGGTGCCGCCCGCGTGGGCGAGCAGATCGGCGCAGACGCGGTCGAGCAGGGCGCGCGGGCTGCGGCAGGCCCAGTCGGAGACCCGTTCGGCGAGCGGATAGAAGGCGCCCGTGTCGTCGCGGGCCTCGATGACCCCGTCGGTGTACAGCAGGACGATGTCACCGACCTCGAACGGGAAGGTCTCCGCGTGGAGTGCGGTGCCGGAGAACGCCGCGAGACCGAGCGGCGGCGCCGGATGGCTGACCTGGAGCGGCACGACCTTGCCGTCACGCACGAGCAGCGGCGGCGGATGCCCGCAGCTGATGAGCCGGATCGCCGCCTCCGCGTCGGGGACGTCGAGCACGGCCGCGGTCGTGAAGGCCTCGCCCCGGTCGCCGCCGCCCTCCCCGGGTACGCCGGATTCGCCCGGGTCGGCGATCACGGCGCCCTCCAGGTAGGACACGAGCACGGGCAGCTCGACCCGCAGATGGGCGGCGGCACGGAAGGCGCCCAGGACGAGGGCGGCGTCGCCGACCGCCTCCAGGCCCTTGCCGCGGACGTCCCCGATGATCAGCCTGGTGCTGTCGGTGGTGCGCGCCACCGCGTAGAGGTCACCGCCGATCTGCGCCTCCGCCTCGGCGGCGAGGTAGACGGAGGCGACGCGAAGGGGGCCGACCTGGCGCGGCAGCGGGCGCAGCACCACCCGCTGCGCGGCCTCGGCCACCGAGCGCAACTGCGTCACCTCCTGCTCGTGCTGCTCCCGCAGGTGGGCGAAGAAGGTCACGATGGCCGAGATCAGCACCAGCGCGATGATCTGGACCGTGTGGTTCAGATCGGTGACGGTGGTGCGCAGGGTGGCCACCAGCACCTGGGCCAGGACGGCGACGGCGCCGACGAACCCGGTCAGCCGGGGCCCGGCGAACGACGCGGTGATGGCGGGCGCGGCGACGAGGAACGGCCCGAGGTGCACATAGGGCGGTGACACCAGGTCGAGGACGGTGACGGCCGCGATGATGGCGAACGGAACCGCCACGAGAGCCCGTTTCGGCCACCGTGACCACCGGTGCTCCTCATAGAGCCGCTGCAGGCCCATGTCTCTTGCATACACCAGGCCGCAGGCCGGCGCCCACGCCCGACGTCCGATGCGGCCGGGGCACCTCGCGCGCCCTGGAAGTGGTGGGGGGAGCCTGCCGCGGGCCCCCACGCGCCCGGCGCGGTCCGCAGGACAGCTCCTAGGGCCGCCTGCGTGAGAGCAGGATGCCCTCGTCGTCGACGGGGCCGCGGCGCAGCATCAGGACGTCGCGCGGATAGTTCTGGAAGAGCCGCCAGGGCGCGCGGGTTCCCTGTTTGGGCAGGGAGTCGACACCCCGCCGGACATAGCCCGACGTGAGGTCGATGAGCGGTGCGAGCGGGGCGCCGGCCTCGGGGGCCCGCGGGGTGCAGATCTCGTAGCCGCGCCGGTCCATGTGGGCCAGCAGGCGGCAGACGTACTGGGCCACCAGGTCGGCCTTCAGGGTCCAGGAGGCGTTGGTGTAGCCGATGGTGAGAGCGAGGTTGGGCACGCCGGAGAGCATCATGCCCTTGTAGGCGACGGTCCGCGCGAGGTCGACGTCGGTGCCGTCGACGGTGAGAGCCATCCCGCCGAGGGCGAGCAGGTTGAGGCCGGTGGCGGTGACGACGACGTCGGCGTCGAGGTCCCGGCCGGAGGCCAGCCGCAGCCCGGTCCTGGTGAAGGTGTCGATCCGGTCGGTGACCACGGAGGCCCGGCCCGCACCGATCGCGTCGAAGAAGTCGCCGTCCGGCACGATGCACAGCCGCTGGTCCCACGGGGCGTACGGCGGGTTGAAGTGCGTGTCGACGTCGTACCCGGCGGGCAGCCTGCGTGCAGCGCCCTTGCGCAGGAGGTTCCGTACGAACTCCGGGTGGCGGCGGCTGAGCTGGAAGTTGGCGAGTGCCAGCAGCGCGTTCTTCCAGCGGGCGGCGTCCGCGGCGGCGCGGGCGGGCAGGACACGGCGCAGTGCGTCGGCGACGGCGTCCCGCGACGGCAGGGACAGCACGTAACTGGGCGACCGCTGGAGCATGGTCACGTGGCCGGCGGTCTCGGCCAGCGCGGGGACGAGCGTGACGGCGGTGGCGCCGCTCCCGATCACGACCACCCGTTTGCCGCGGCAGTCCAGGTCCTCGGGCCAGTGCTGCGGGTGCACGAGACGGCCCGTGTACGCGTCGACGCCCGGGAAGGCGGGCGTGTAGCCCTGGTCGTAGCGGTAGTAGCCGGCGCAGGCGAACAGGAACGAGCACGTCATCCGGACGGTCTCGCCGGAGTCGGCGCGGTGGACCCGCACGGTCCAGCGGGCGTGGTCCGACGACCAGTCGGCGTGCACGACGCGGTGGCCGAAGCGGACGGCGCGGTCGACGCCGTACTCGCGGGCCGTGTCGCGGATGTAGTCGCGGATCGATGCGCCGTCCGTGATCGCCTTGGCGCCGGTCCACGGCCGGAAGGAGTAGCCGAGGGTGTGCATGTCCGAGTCGGAGCGGACGCCGGGATAGCGGAAGAGGTCCCAGGTGCCGCCGATCGCCTCGCGCCCCTCCAGGACGGCGAACGTCCGGCGCGGCTGCCGGCGCCTGAGGTGGCAGGCCGCCCCGATGCCGGACAGTCCGGCACCGACGATGAGTACGTCGACGTGCTCGTCGGCCATGTCGGATCCCCGTGAGTCGCTGCGGTCGCTGAGGGCGGGCCCATCGGCACGCTATCAGCCCGTTTAGCACCTTATCGACGCCGTGTCGACAGCAGCGGACTCGGTGGTTCACAGGACATCGGCACGCCTTCAGCAAATCTGCACACCCAATACGCACGCGGTGCATGACCTCGGAAGGACATTCACCGTCCCGGAGCGCCGTCCGCGCCATTGGGGCGGGAGTGTCCCTTTCCCCCGCCGTGCGACCGGAGGAAAGGCATTGGAGCTCGGTGAAAGGTGTGAAGAAGTGGCCACCGATTCGTGGACCCGCGTGCACGCGAAAGCAGCGTCGGCACGGAACTCCCCCAGGTCAGGGGCTGGTTGATTGGATGTGCGGTGCGGCAGCGTGCTTTGATCTGCGCACCGCGGAACCGGTGGTTACGGTTCCGCGCTCCCCCTTGAGAATTACCGATGTGAAGGGAAGCTCAGTCATGAACGTCACCCCCCAGGTTCAGACCGCCGAGATCTCCGACGCCGACCTCGACGCCGTTTCGGGCGGTCTGGCCCTGAACGCCCTCAACACCGTCACCGGTGCCGTGGACTCCGTCGCCCCGGTCTCGGGTGTCGCGGACACCGCCATCGGCACCGTCGAGGGCGTCACCGGCCTGAACACCGCGCCGGTCACCGGCCTGGTCGCCGGTCTCTGATCGCCCTTCGGCGATACCTGATCCACCGTGAGTCCCGGAACCCTTCCCGGTTCCGGGGCTCACGGTTGCCGTAACGCAGTCCTTCACAGGTGAGGGAAGTCCCGTGCAGTTCCGCCAACAGGCCCTCGCCAAGCTGCAGTCGCCCGAGGAGCTGGACCTCCCGGTGCGATTCGCCCGCCCGCAGGGCTGGCTCGTGCTGGCCGTCACCGTCGTCGTCATGGCGGCCGCTTCCGTGTGGGCGGTCACCGGTTCGGTGTCGCCGACGCTGAGCGCACCGGGCATCCTCACGCATGCACAGGGCAGTTACGTCCTGCAGAGTCCCGTCGCGGGCCAGGTCACCGCCGTCCTCGCCAAGGAGGGCGCAGAAGTGCGCGCCGGCGCGCCGCTGCTGAAGGTCCGTACCCAGCGGGGCGAACAGGTCGTGCGCACCATCGCGGCCGGCCGGGTCACGGCGCTCACCTCGACGATCGGCTCGGTCGTCACCACCGGTGCCGACGTGGCGACCGTGGAACGCGCGGGCGGTCACGGCAATCCGCTCGTCGCCCTCCTGTACGTGCCGGCGACCGGCGCGTCGACCGTGCCCGTGGGCGCGTCCGTCGACCTCACGGTGCAGTCGGTGCCCGCCCAGCGGTACGGCGTCCTGCGCGGCCGGGTGAAGGCGGTCGGCCGGGCCACCCAGACCCGGCAGAAGATCGGCTCCTTCCTCGGCAACGACCAGCTCGGCGAGGAGTTCTCACGCCACGGGCAGCCCGTGGCCGTCCTCGTGACCCTCGACCGGTCGGGCAGCACGAAGTCGGGCTACCGCTGGTCGTCGGCGGACGGCCCGCCGTACCCGCTCGACTCGATGACCATGGCTTCCGCCTCCGTCCACCTCGCCGATCAGCGCCCCGTCGATTGGCTGCTGCCATGACCGCACCCCACCATCCCGCCGGCGCCCCGCAGTTGCCGCCGCCCGTCCGCGGCAGGCATCGCCCCGAGGGCGCACCCCCCGGCCGCCGCCGCGCCGCCGCCGGTGCACCGGCGAAGAAGCAGCGGACCGTCCGCACCCCCTCGGTGCTCCAGATGGAGGCCGTGGAGTGCGGTGCCGCCTCGCTCGCCATGGTGCTCGGTCACTACGGCCGCCATGTGCCGCTGGAGGAGCTGCGCATCGCGTGCGGCGTGTCCCGCGACGGCTCCCGCGCCAGCAACCTGCTGAAGGCGGCACGCAGTTACGGCCTCACCGCCAAGGGCATGCAGATGGACACGGCCGCGCTGGCCGAGGTCCGGGCGCCCGCGATCCTGTTCTGGGAGTTCAACCACTACGTCGTCTACGACGGCACGGGGCGTCGCTTCGGACGCCGCGGGGTGTACGTCAACGACCCTGCCAAGGGCCGCCGTTTCGTGCCCATGGAGGACTTCGACACCAGCTTCACCGGCGTCGTTCTGGTCTTCGAGCCGGGTGAGGGCTTCCGCAAGGGCGGACGCAGGCCGGGCGTCCTGGGCGCCATGCCGGCCCGGCTGCGCGGCACGTCCGGCACGATGCCCGCCGCGGTGCTGGCGAGCCTGCTGCTGGTCGCGGTCGGTGCGGCCACGCCCGCGCTGAGCCGTACCTATATCGACATGTTCCTGATCGGCGGCCAGACCTCGCTGCTCGGGGTGCTGTTCGCCTCGATGGCGGCCACGGTGCTGCTGACCGCCGTCCTGACCGGGCTCCAGCAGGCCAATCTGCTGCGCGGCCGGATCATCTCGTCGACGCTGAGCAGCGCCCGTTTCCTGCGCCATCTGCTGCGTCTGCCGGTGACCTTCTTCGCCCAGCGCAGCCCCGCCGACCTCGTGCAGCGCCTGCAGTCGAACGACGCCGTCGCCGAGACCCTGGCCCGCGACCTCGCCGCCGCGGGCGTGGACGCGATCGTGGTCGTGCTGTACGCGGTGCTGCTGTGGACGTACGACCCGCAGCTGACGGTGCTCGGGGTCATGGTCGCCCTGCTCAACGTGGTGGCCATGCGCGTCGTCGTCCGGCTCCGCGCCACCCGCACGCAGAAGCTGCGCGCCGACAGCGCCCGGCTCACCAACACGGCGTACACCGGACTCCAGCTGATCGAGACCATGAAGGCGACCGGCGGTGAGAACGGCTACTTCCGGCGCTGGGCGGGCCAGCACGCGACGACGCTGGAGGAGCAGCAGCGGCTCGGCGTGCCGAGCGCCTGGCTCGGTGTCGTCGCGCCGACCCTCGCGACGCTGAACAGCGCGCTGATCCTGTGGATCGGCGGACTGCGGGCCGTCGAGGGCCATATCTCCGTGGGGCTGCTGGTCGCCTTCCAGGCCCTCGTGACGCGCTTCACCGCGCCCATCACGCGCCTCAACGGCGTAGCGGGCCGCATCCAGGACTTCGCGGCCGACGTGGCGCGTCTCAAGGACGTGGAGAGCTTCCCGGCGGACTCGCTGTACGCCCGGCCGGACGGAGCGGCGAGCACCCGCAGGCTCAAGGGCCATGTGGAGCTGGACAACATCACCTTCGGGTACAGCCCGTTGGACAAGCCGTTGCTGACCGGGTTCTCGCTGTCGGTCGGCCCCGGCCGGCAGGTCGCGCTGGTCGGCGGCTCCGGCAGCGGCAAGTCGACCGTGTCACGCCTGATCTCGGGCCTGTACGCCCCGTGGGAGGGCACGATCCGCATCGACGGGCAGCGCCTGGAGGACATTCCTCGGGGCGCACTGGCGGCGTCGGTGTCGTTCGTCGACCAGGACGTGTTCCTCTTCGAGGGGACCGTGCGCGACAACATCGCCCTGTGGGACCCGTCGATCCCGGACGAGGCGGTCGAGGCCGCACTCCAGGACGCGGCCCTGTACGACGTCGTGGTGCGCCGCCCCGGCGGCATCCACAGCCGCGTCGAGCAGGACGGGCGCAACTTCTCGGGCGGCCAGCGACAGCGCCTGGAGATCGCGCGGGCCCTGGTGCGGCGGCCCAGCATCCTCGTCCTCGACGAGGTGACCAGCGCCCTGGACGCCGAGACCGAGCAGGTCATCATCGACAATCTGCGGCGCCGCGGCTGCGCCTGCGTCGTCATCGCGCACCGGCTCAGCACGGTCCGCGACAGCGACGAGATCGTGGTGCTGCACCACGGCACGGTCGTCGAGCGGGGGCGCCACGACGAACTGCTCGCCGCGGGAGGCCCGTACGCCGAACTGGTCAAGGAGCGGTGAGATGACCGTGGAGCGGACGACCGGGGGCGCCGAAGCCCCCGCCCTCGCGAACCCGGAGGGTCCGGCGGACGGCGATCTGGTGCTCTCCGCACTGGGCGGCCTCGGCACGCCCGTGCACGGAGCAGGCCTCAACCGCCTGTCGCTGGAGGGCCCGCAGGTGCTGTGGCTCGTGGCGGCGGGCGCCATGGACCTGTTCGCGGTCGACGCGCTGCAGGAGGGCCACTGGCACTTCCTCGGCCGTCTGGAGGCGGGCTCCCTGCTGCTCGGCCCCGTCGAGGGCCCGCAGCACACCCTCGTCGGCAGACCGCTGCGCGAGTGCGTGCTGCGCCGCATCCCGCTGCGGGAGCTGTACCGGCCGGAGTACACGCAGTACGGGGCGCAGTACGGCGACACGGGTACCTGGACGTACGACGCCTACGGCAATCCGCAGGAGCCGGCCCCGACCCCCCTCGAATACGCCTTCGCGCTGGGCGTCGGGCGCAGCCACGGCATTCTGCTCCAGGCGCCGCTCGACGACCGCCCGGCGGAGGGCGGGGCGACCGCGGACGACATCCTGTGGATGCAGGTGCCGCCGGGCAGTGTGCAGTACGGCGCCTCCTACAGCGCCGACGCCGCAGGTGACCTGCTGGTGGACCCGGCGATGTGGCAGGGCATGGTCGACCAGCAGTACCGGCTGCTGTCGGCGCTGGACCGCTGGATCGAGCAGCTGGAGCTCAGCCACGAGAACCGCACGGCCGCCGGTATCAAGGCGGGCGAGGCGGTGCGTGCCCAGGCGGACCGGACGCTGATCGACTCCATCGGGCGCCGCCCGAAGACGGCCTCCCGTACCGGAACCGCCGACGCGGACGCCACCTACGCCGCCTGCCGGCTGGTCGCCGAAGCCGCCGGCGTCACACTGACGGAACCCGCCCTGAGCGGGGTGCAGAACGACCGCCTCGACCCGGTCGAACGCGTCGCCGTCGCCTCCCGCGTCCGCACCCGCGCGGTCCGGCTCACCGGGCGCTGGTGGCGCGAGAACTCCGGCCCCCTGGTGGGCCACCGGGCCGCCTCCGGTTCCCCCGTGGCCCTGCTGTGGCGGCGCGGGGGCTATGTGGCGGTGAACCCGGCGAACGGTCGGCACACCCGGGTCGAGGCGGCGAACGCGGACGAGTTCGAGCCGCGCGCCGCCATGTTCTACCGCCCGCTTCCGGAGCGTCGCCTCAGTCCCTTCCGGCTGCTCCGCTTCAGCCTCCGCGGCACCGGCGGCGATCTGCGCACGCTGCTGCTCAGCGGCCTGGTGACGGTCACGCTGGGGGCGCTGGTTCCGGTGGCGACCGGCCGGGTCCTCGGCGAGTACGTCCCCAACGCCGAACGGAACCTCATCGTCCAGGTGTGCCTGGCGGTCATGGTCACCAGCGTGGTCACGGCGGCCTTCACCCTCCTGCAGAACCTCACGGTCCTCAGGGTCGAGGGGCGGATCGAGGCGACCCTGCAGCCGGCCGTGTGGGACCGGTTGCTGCGGCTGCCGACGAAGTTCTTCGCCGAGCGGTCGACGGGCGAACTCGCCAGCGCCGCCATGGGCGTGAGTGCCATCCGGCGGCTTCTCGCCGGAGTCGGCCCGGTGGTCGTGCAGGCCGGCACGGTCGGGGCGGTGAACCTGGTCCTGCTGTTCTGGTACAGCGTGCCGATGGCCCTCGCGGCGATCGGGATGCTGACCGTCATCGCCGCCGTGTTCCTCGGCATGGGTCTGTGGCAGGTCCGCTGGCAGCGGCGTCTCGTGGTCCTCGGCAACAAGCTCAACAACCAGGCCTTCCAGACTCTGCGCGGGCTGCCGAAACTGCGTGTCGCGGCCGCGGAGAACTACGCCTACGCGGCGTGGGCCGGCGAGTTCGCGCACAGCCGTGAGCTCCAGCAGCGGGTCGGCCGTATCAAGAACCTGACGACGGTCCTCAACGCGGTGTATCTGCCGCTGTGTTCCCTGCTGATGTTCGTCCTGCTGGCCGGTCCGGCGCGGGGGTCTCTGTCGGCGAGCGCGTTCCTCACGTTCAACACCTCCGTGACGATGCTGCTGACCTCGGTCACCCAGCTGACCGGCGCCGCCGTGTCGGCGGTGGCCGCGCTGCCGATGTTCGAGGAGCTCAGGCCGGTGCTCGACGCGGCACCGGAGGTGCGGGGCGCCAGTACCCAGCCCGGTGTCCTGTCCGGCGGCATCGAGGCCCGCCGGCTGTCGTTCCGCTACACCGACGACGGGCCGCTCGTGCTGGACGACGTCTCCTTCGACGTGCGCCCCGGCGAATTCGTGGCCGTCGTCGGCCCCAGCGGCTGCGGCAAGTCGACCCTGCTGCGGCTTCTCATCGGCTTCGACAAGCCGCTGTCGGGCAGCGTCCTCTACGACGGCCAGGACCTCGCCGCCCTCGACCAGGCCGCGGTGCGCCGTCAGTGCGGCGTCGTACTGCAGCACGCCCAGCCGTTCACCGGCTCCATCCTGGACTGCATCTGCGGCACCGAGCCGTACACGCCGGAAGAGGCCATGGAGGCCGCCGAGATGGCGGGCCTCGCCGAGGACATCAAGCGCATGCCGATGGGACTGCACACCATCGTCTCCGGCGGAGGTGCGATCTCCGGCGGGCAGCGGCAGCGTCTGATGATCGCGCAGGCCCTGATCCGGAGGCCGCGCATCCTCTTCTTCGACGAGGCGACCAGCGCGCTGGACAACGAGACGCAGCGCACCGTCATCGAGAGCACGAAGGCACTGCGCGCCACGCGGATCGTCATCGCGCACCGCCTCTCGACGGTGCTCGATGCCGACCGCGTCATCGTCATGTCCGAGGGGCGCATCGCGCAGCAGGGCCCGCCGGCGGAGCTGCTGGCGGACGAGGGCGGGCGACTGCGGGAACTGGTCCGGCGTCAGATGCAGTGAGGCCGGCGCCCCGGCGCAACCCCTCGGCCCGACCGGACCGCCCAGTCCGCACGGCTCCCCCCAACTCGCTCGACCCCGTCCCGGTCCGTCCGGCGATCGGGGACAAGGCCGTTGAGGCCGAGCGGGCTCCAGGGGCGGAGCCCCCTGGTTTCGGGAAGGGGCGGGTCGGGGAAGAATCCGTGGTACCGTGCATGCGGTAATCGTCCGCGCCTCTCTTCGGCGCCGGTGCCGCATCCTTTTCTCCACGCGCCGCTCAGCGCGGCGGCTCACCTCCACAACAGCCCGTCCGTATCGGGCTTCCCCTGGTGATCGCTTCCTCTGCGTGACCGATCCGCAGACCCGCTCCGGCCCCAGCTGACCGGACGGTCGGTCCTCGGCCCGACGTGGCCCGCCCCGACCGACGCCGCGGGCCAGGTCGACGCAGTCCGCCCGGTCGGGCCCGTCGGCCCGGCGCGCCGTATCCGTGCGCCCCGGCCCCTCCGCGTATCACCTCGATCTCCCTGTCCCACAGCCATGTATCGCCACATCGACATGCACCCTCGTCCACGGAAGGACGGCAGCATGACCAGCCCCACTCTCGAATCCCCGCAACGCACCGCACCCGCACCGAAGCCGGCCACGCCGGTCACCGGTGTGCTCGACATCGCGAAGGGCGGCCACGGTTTCCTCCGGGGGCCCGGCCTCCTGCCCGCCCCCGGCGACGTACAGGTGCCGGCGGCCCTGATCCGCCGGTTCGCCCTGCGGCAGGGCGATCTCGTGGCGGGCGAGTCCGCCCGGCCCCGGACGCTGACCGGCGTCACACAGGTCGACGGCATCGCACCGCACGACCCGCGCGGCCGCCCGGAGTTCGCCACGCTCACCCCGCTGCACCCCGGCGAACGGCTCCGCCTGGAGCACCCGTCCGGCGGGGCGGCGATGCGGCTCGTCGACCTCGTCGCCCCCATCGGCAAGGGCCAGCGCGGTCTGATCGTGGCCCCGCCGAAGGCGGGCAAGACCGTGCTGCTCCAGCAGCTCGCGGCAGCCATCGCAGGCAACCACCCCGAGGTCCACCTCATGGTGGTGCTGCTCGACGAACGCCCGGAGGAGGTCACCGACATGCGCCGCTCGGTGCGCGGCGAGGTGCTCGCCTCGACGTTCGACCGGCCGCCGAAGGACCACATCGCGCTCGCGGACCTGGCCGTCGAGCGGGCCAAACGGCTCGCGGAGCGCGGCCGGGACGTCGTCCTGCTGCTGGACTCGCTGACCCGGCTGTGCCGGGCGCACAACAACGCGGCCTCCGCCGGCGGCCGCACGCTCAGCGGCGGCGTCGACGCGGCGGCCCTGCACGGCCCGAAGCGGTTCTTCGGCGCGGCCCGCCGTACGCAGGAGGCGGGCTCCCTCACCATCCTGGCGACCGCGCTCGTGGAGACGGGCTCCCGGGCCGACGCCTACTACTTCGAGGAGTTGAAGAGCACCGGGAACATGGAGCTCCGCCTCGACCGCGCCCTCGCCGAGCGCCGTGTCTTCCCGGCCGTCGACATCACGGCTTCGGGCACCCGGCGCGAGGAACTCCTCCTCCCCGCAGCCGAGTTGGAGACCGTACGCCGGCTGCGACGCACCCTGGTCGGGCGTGAAGGACCGAGCGCGATGGCCGCCCTGCTGGACACGCTGCGCGGCACCCCGGACAACGCGGCGTTCCTGCGTCAGGTCCACCGCACGGTGCCCCCGCAGGGTTAGGAGCGTCCCGCCGATCCCGCCGGTCCCGCCGGTTCAACGAGCGGGCCGGATCCGCAGGAGCCCCCTACCGCCAGTGCGCGGGACGCGCGAAGCCGTCCGGCAGCTTCGTCGTCGTATCGCCCTTGGCAGCGTCGAGCTGGGCCTGGACGAGGAAGATGCTGCCGGTGAGGTCCGCGCCGCGCAGGTCGGCGTCCCTGAGGTCCGCGCCGATCAGATCGGCCGAGCGCAGGTCGGCGCCGCGCAGGTCCGCCGCGATCAGACAGGCACCACGCAGAGTGGCGCCCCGCAGGTCGGCGCCGCGCAGCCGGGCTCCCATCAAATCGGCCCCGCGATGGTTCTTCCTGCGGCCCGGCACCTCGGCGCGCACCAGGTCTCCGGCGCGCAGCAGCAGGGCGTTGACGTCCTGGCGCAGGGACGCCACGTCCAGTTCGGTGAGCGACGCCGCGTCGCCGCGGGTGAGGCCGTCGATGCGGTCCTGCGCACGCCGGAGGTCTTTGTGCACGGGCCGGGCCGCCGGACGGGCCAGCGCCTCCGTGACGTACCACAGCAGCTCATGGAGGTGCCGCATCACGGGGAACACCTCGACCATGCGGCGCGCGGTGTCCGGGGCGCTGCGCCAGTCCCGGCCGCCGAAGGTGACCCGGGAGACCTTCTGGCCCGCGCCGAAACAGTCGAAGACGGTGCAGCCCGCATAGCCGCTCTCGCGCAGCCGGGTGTGGATCCCGCAGCGGAAGTCCGCGGTCAGGTTGGAGCACGGGGTGCCTGCGGCCTTGTCGGCCGCGAAGTCGGACGAGGCGGCGAAGGGCAGTGCGACACAGCACAGGCCGAAGCAGTTGCCGCAGTCGGCCCGCAGGCCGAGGCGGTCGACGTCGTTGGAACGGGTGTCGTGCTGCTGGGACAAGATGCCTCCTGGTCTGGACGTCCATTGTCCCCGAGCCGGCCGGACACCCCGGAACCAGGGCACCGTGCAGGGACCGCGCCCCCACGGCCCCACGGCATGGTCCGCCTCGGAACCCGGACACGGCTTGGCCTCGGCCCCGGGTGTCAGGCCGGGGCCGCACGCCTCCCGGCCTGACGCCGGCACACCGGCCTCAGGCCGGAATCCGGCCGCTCGGGGGACCCACCGCGGGCCTCTGCGGTCCCCGCCCGGCGTGGCCGGATGCGGCCGTACGCGGCGACCGCGAGGATGATGGCGCCGCCCGGCGGCGTTGGTTCCTCGTGGGACTGCCGCCACGCACCGGACGGCAGTGCGAATACAGGACGGCGGTGACGCGGGGGCGTACGGGCGGGCGCCCGCATCGCACACCGCGGGCGAGTCGAAGGGACGAGGGCATGCCTCTGCAGGGCGAGTACGAGCCGAGCCCGACGGTTTGGGTACGTGAGCAGGTCCAGCAGTACGAGGGGTCGGGCGGCACGGAGGGCACGACGATGCGCGGCCTGCCGGTGGTCATCCTGACGACCCGCGGCGCCAGGTCGGGCAAGATCCGCAAGATTCCGCTGATGCGGGTCGAGCACGACGGCAGCTATGCCGTCGTCGCCTCGATGGGCGGCGCCCCCAAGCACCCGGTCTGGTACCACAACATCGTCGCCGACCCCAGGGTCGAGCTCCAGGACGGCCCCGTGCGTCGCGACATGACGGCGCGGGAGGTCACCGGCGACGAGAAGGCGCTGTGGTGGCGCCGCGCGGTCGAGGCCTTCCCCGACTACGCGGACTACCAGCACAGGACGGACCGCGAGATCCCCGTCTTCGTGGTGGAACCGGCCGCGGCACCGCACTGACCGGAGGCAGCTGCCGGGCCGGTTGCGGCCCGGGCCGCGGTAGCATCGCGCCCCCACGACAGACGCGAGGACGGTCATGCGCGACGACTCCCCCGTTCAGGTGGCCGACGGGGTCCATCTGGTGCACGGCAGCGACACCAACTGGGTCGTCGTGAGCGACGGCGACGCCGTCACCCTCGTCGACACCGGGTATCCCGGGGACCACGAGCGGCTGCTCGCCTCACTGGCCGTGCTCGGCCATGCCCCCGGTGACGTCACGGCGGTGCTGGTCACCCATGCGCACAACGACCACATCGGCTCGGCTGCGTACTTCGGGAGTCTGCACGGCGTGCCCGTGCTGATGCACGACGCGGAGGTACCGCACGCACGCCGGGAGTTCCTGCACCAGGTGACGGTCGGACAGGTGCTCGCCCAGGGCTGGCGTCCCGGGGTGCTGCCCTGGGCGCTGCGCGCACTGCGGTCCGGCGGCAAGCGGGACGTCCGGGTGCCGCAGGCCCTGCCGTTCCCCGCGCCCGGGCCGCTGGACCTGCCGGGGCGCCCGGTTCCGGTGCCCTGCGCGGGCCACACGCCCGGCCACACCGCGTACCACCTTCCCGACGCCGGCGTGCTGATCACGGGTGACGCCCTGGTGACCGGGCATCCGACCGCCTCGGGGCGGGGCCCGCAGCTTCTGCACCCCATGTTCGACACGGACCGCGCGCAGGCGGTGGCCGCGCTCGACGTGCTGGGCGGCATCGACGCGGACGTGCTCCTCCCCGGCCACGGCCCGGCCCACCACGGCCCGGCCCGCGACGCGGCCCGGCGGGCACGGGAACTGGCACCCTGACCCACGTGGCCGGGCCCGGCGGCGGGTGTCCGGTTCCACCGTGCGCACGGAACGTGAACGCCGAACCCGGCTGCGTACCGAAACTCGGCCTTTCGGTCCCTGTCCCCGGGGCCCGGCATGACGGACCATGGATGTCGGACCATGGAGGGAAAGACCCGCACCAGCGGTCCCGACGGGGTGATGGCGATGCAGAGCCGCTTCCAGCCCGACCGAAAGCTGACCGCCCGCATGGGCGTCACGATCTTCCTGCTCGGACTTCTCTACGTGGCCTTCGTGGCCGCGCTCATCGTGCTGCTCAAATCCTGGGTGCTCGTGGTGGTGGTCGCCGGAGGCCTGCTGGCGGCGCAGTACTGGTTCTCGGACCGGATCGCGCTCTACGCGATGCACGGCCGCATCGTCTCCCCGGAGGAACAGCCGCATCTGCACGGCCTGGTGGACCGGCTGTGCGCCACCGCGGACATGCCGAAGCCGGAGGTGGCGATCGCGGACATGGAGCTGCCGAACGCCTTCGCGACCGGGCGCAACGCCGACCACGCGGTGATCTGTGTGACCACCGGGCTGATGCGCCGGCTGGAGCCGGAGGAGCTGGAGGGCGTCCTCGCGCACGAGCTGTCGCACATCGCGCACCGGGACGTCGCGGTGATCACCGTCGCGTCCTTCCTGGGCGTGATCGCGGGGCTGATCGTGCGGTTCGCCTTCTACTCGCAGATGTTCCGGGGCCGCCGCGACCAGAACACGCTGGCGGTGATGGGGGCCGTGATGGCCGTGTCGATCGCCGTCTACGCGATCAGCTTCCTGCTGATCAGGGCCCTGTCCCGGTACCGCGAGCTGGCCGCGGACCGCGCCGGGGCGATGCTCACCGGCCGCCCGTCCGCACTGGCCTCCGCGCTGACGAAGCTCACCGGCGACATCGCACGGATCCCCACGCGTGATCTGCGGACCGCGCAGGCGTTCAACGCGTTCTACTTCACGCCGGCGCTCGGCTCCGGCGGCGGCCTGAAGGTGTCGCAGCTGTTCTCCACCCACCCGAGCCTGGAGCAGCGGCTCGCCCAGCTGGCGCGGATCTCGGCGCAGCTCGGCCGGCCGTCGGACCAGCGGAGCTGAGGGACGTATGGGATTTCTGGACACCCTGTTCGGCCGCACCAAGCCGGTCGCACCCGACCTCGACCAGCTGTTCGGGCTGCCCTCGGCGGCCGTCACCCTGGAGGCGGCCGCGGGCTTCACCCCCACGGGGGTCGGCTCGGTGTGCTTCGCCTCGGTGGAGGGCGCGGAGTTCGCGCAGATCGGCAGCGACGTACGGGCTCTGCTGGACGCGGACGCGGAGCGGTCGGGGCCTGCCGTCGAGCCGGTCCGGGACCCGTACGGGTACTCGTGGCTCGTCTCCCGGCGCTCCCCCGACGAACTGCCCGCGCTGGTCGGGGATCTGCACGCGGTCAACACCGCGCTCCAGGACAGCGGATTCGGGCCGCAGCTGCTGTGTTCCCTGGTCGGCTTCGAGGACCGGGACGGGCGACGCCTCGCGCTGGTGTACCTCTACAAGCGGGGCACCTTCTACCCGTTCGCACCCCGGCCCGGTGAGCGCCGCGACAATGCGCTGGAGCTCCAGATCAGGGCGATGCTCGGCGACGACCTGAGGATCGAGCAGGATCTCGCCCGATGGTTCCCCGTCTGGGGGGCACCGGGCATGGAGGGCTGAACCCCTCTCCGCAGCCGGGACGCGCAGCAGCGACCGATGACGGCCGCCGACCGCCGGCGAGCATGTTCTGCGGGCCCGCACGTGATGGTTTCCCGCCCGGTGGGCACCCGGTCCGTGACCCGCCCCGTCCCCGGCCGTGCGGAGGCCGTCGCGCGGGGCCCCTGGCGAGGAGGCCCACATGGGATACGACGAAGCCCGCACGGACGCCGGAGAGCGCGGGAACACCGCGTACGGGCGGAAGCCGTTCAAGCGGTCCACGAGTCACTTCACGGACCGCATCACGGCCGACGGCCGGGACGGCTGGCCGGTCGAGGCCGGACGCTACCGGCTGGTGGTCAGCCGCGCGTGCCCCTGGGCGAGCCGCGCGGTGATCGTGCGACGGCTGCTGGGCCTGGAGGACGCCTTGTCGATGGCGATCGTCGATCCGCTCCAGGACGACCGCAGCTGGCGGTTCACGCTCGATCCGGACGACCGGGACCCGGTACTCGGCATCCGGTTCCTCGGCGAGGCCTACGACGCCCGCGAGTCCGGGTACCCGGGCGGGGTCAGCGTGCCCGCGATCGTCGACGTACCGAGCGGGAAGCTGGTCACGAACGACTACAAGCAGATCACCCTCGACCTCTCGACCGAGTGGCAGGCCCTGCACCGGCCCGGCGCCCCCGACCTGTACCCGGAGCCGCTGCGCGACGAGATCGACCTGCTGATGGCGGGGATCCACCGGGACGTCAACAACGGTGTGTACCGGGCCGGCTTCGCGGTGGGCCAGACCGAGTACGACGAGGCCTACCGCGATGTGTTCCGGCGTCTGGAGCTGCTGTCGGACCACCTCGGCCGGCGGCGCTTTCTGGTCGGGGACACGATCACGGAGGCCGACATCCGGCTGTTCACGACGCTGGTGCGGTTCGACTCCGTGTACCACGGCCACTTCAAGTGCAACCGCTGGAAGATCGCCGAGAACCCGGTGCTGTGGGCGTACGCCCGGGACCTGTACCAGACGCCCGGGTTCGGCGACACGGTCGACTTCGACCACATCAAACGCCACTACCACCTGGTCCACACGGGCATCAATCCGACGGGGATCGTCCCGCTCGGCCCCGACCTGTCGGACTGGCTGACCCCGCATCACCGTGACGAGCTCGGTGGCCGCCCCTTCGGAGACGGAACCTCGCCGGGGCCGGTACCGCCCGGTGAGGAGGTCACGCCGCTCGACCGTGCCTACGGGTGACACCACCACGGCGGCCCGGACTCCCCCATACGCCAGGGCCCTTCAGGTGGCCGCACGGTTGCACGGCGGCACACGGTTGCACCGCCGCACGGGCCGGACGCCGAGGCCCGTGTCACAGGTGGTGGAGCCGCATCTGGAGCTGGGTCTCCTGGTCGCCGGACACCTTGCCCACGTCCTCCACGGCGAAGGCCTCGCCGAGTGCCGTGCGCATCCGTCCGACGGCGCCGTAGCCGCCCTGGACGTCGGCCGTGACCTCGGCGGCCAGGTCGGCGGGGGCCAGGTGCCGCGGCGGGCCCGGCACGTCGCCGTGGGAGACGTCGAAGGTCGCGGACCACACCATGGGGCGCGTCCCCGTGACCTCCTGCGGCCGGTCGTCCGGGGCGCGGTCGCAGGCGAACGCCGTGCGCAGCGCACTGAAGACGGCGTGCGCGTCATCCGTGCTGCACTCGCTCAGCTCCACCAGGACCTCGTCGTGCGGCAGGTCGGGCGCCGACGTCGGATGTGACCGCTCTGTGCTCTCGTTCACCGCTCGCTCCTCTGCACGTCACGCCCCCGTACTGCGTTCCCCTTCCAGGCTCGGCCGTCAGCGGCGCGACGGCGACCCGGGAGACCGCCGGCCTGGGACGGGACGCCCTCGGTGGATCCCCACCGAGTGCGCCGCCCAGGACCCGCGAGTGGCGGGATCACTCCGACGGTCGGATCCTTGGAGGACGCGACAGATCCGTACCGGTGGCGGGGAGAGGCCGACGGCACACCGCCCGACAGCGGTCCCGCACCCCCGGACCTCGGGAGCCTCCCCCGCCACCGTTGCCGTGTGCCCGGCCGTCGCCTCCGGGCGCCGAGCGGACGACCCGTCCATGGCGGAGCGTCACCTCCGGGACGCCGGGCCGCTCGTGCGAGTTCGGTGGCTGCGGAGGGCGGGGCCGCAGACACGGCGGACGGCGTCGCCGAGGACTCACCGGGGCGGAGACGGCATGGCGGGGCCTGCCGCGACCATGCGAGGACGGATTCCCCGCCGGCCGGTCAGCCGTCGTCGCTCAGCGGCAGGCGGGCCGAGATCTCCCCGGTGGCCGGATCGCTGGTGAGCGCGGCGCCGTTGCGGCGCAGGGCCGAGACGGCGGCGCGGTTGGTGTCCGTCGTGTCGGCGACCACGGCCAGGGCGCCGCACCGTGCGGCCTCGTCGACCAGCGCGCGCACCGCGGCCGTACCGATGCCGCGGCCCCGCGCGGACCGGCCCAGCCAGATCCCGGTCTCCAGGACGGCAGGACCGCCCCGCTGGGCCAGACGCGCCGACCCCACGACGACACCGTCGGCCAGAACGGCGTAGGTGGCCTCGTGCCGCGGCCCGTTCAGCCCCGCGGTGCGCTCGCGGTGCCAGGCCAGGAAGGCGTCGCGCCGTGCGGCGGTCCAGCCCGGTGGGCCGGGCACGGGCGGCATGACCTCGCCGGGTTCGGCGTCGGCCACGGCCACGGCCAGCAGGCCCCGGAGCAGTTCCTCGTCGACGGGGCGCAGTTCCACGGCTCCGGGCATCGGGACTCCTCTCCTCAGCGGCGCCGGGCATCGCCGCCGACCGCCCGGCCGCCGGACCGCGGCGCGTCCTGTACCCGACACCCGACGATATCGCCGGACCGGCCGCGGACCGGCTCACCGGTGCGCAGCCCGGGTGCCAGTGCCAGGGTCACCGCGACGGACGTCCCTGCGATCACCTCCATGGCCGCCCCGGGCGGCATCCGCTCGGCCAGCGTGCCCGCGAGCGCGGCGCAGACACCCTGGAGCGTGAGCATGCCGGAGCTGTGAAGCCCGAGGGCGTGGCCGGTCAGCCGGGCCGGGCTCCGTCGGACGTCATCTGAAGGTGCTGCTCGATGCGGGCCTGGTCGGGAGACGGCGAGCGGGCCGGTCGGTGCTCTACTACCGGACGGCCGCGGGGGAGGTTCTGGTGAAGGCGGCGCGGGACGGGTGAGGTCCCGCGACGGGGACGGGTGAGGTGCCGTGCCGCGTGACGCCGGTGCGCGGCGCTCAGGCACGGCGGCGGATGACGCATGCGGGAAGCGCGTGCCGACGGGCCGGTCGCCGATCTGCCTGCCGTGGTCCCAAGAGGCGGACAGAGCGGGGCCCGTGGCGGTGCTGCGGACGCCGGGCATCGCCCGGTGCACGGTGTCGGGCGCGGGTGCCGGGTGTTTCCCGGCGCCCGCGTCGTCGTGGGGCGGGGGCGGCCGCCCGGTGCGGACGGACGGGGTCCCCGGGGTCCTCAGTGATGGACTTCGCGCAGGTAGAGCGCTCCGCAGGTGTGGCAGAACGGGTGCGGCTTGGAGCCGCCCCACTCCGTCGACGCCATTTCGGGCACGTCCTTCTCCAGCTCCCGTCCGCACATCGCTGTCGCTTCCCCCTCACGGACCATGTGCCACCACTTGATCGTCTTCTTGTCGGGCTCGAACTGGGCCCGGATCACATGTTCCATGCCGGTACGTCCTTGTCGGCTCGTGGGGTCCTGCTACTTCCAGGATGGAACAGAGACGACCGCGCAGCCCCGGGACGCGGGCAAACGCGGTAGCCGTGGGCGCGGAGCGCCGCCGCCCGCCCCTCGCATTCCCCGGCGATCTCCGATAACTTAGGCAAGGCTAACCTAACGATGGAGGTCGGGATGGGTGTCCGGTACGACGGAACGACAGCGCCCAGCGCGGCGGAACGCGCCCGCTCGGTGCTCGCCGCGGCATGGTCCTGCACGGTGACCACCGAGGACCGCGAAGAGCACCTGATCGGCGCGCACACCGTCACACCGGACGGCGGACTGCTGTTCCATCTGCCGGAGGACAGCAGGGCGATGGAGGCCGCGTCCACCGCACCGGCCGGCGATCCGACCGCGCTGCTGGAGTTCACGGACGTCGCCCCCGTACCCGTGTGCGACCGGGTCCGTGCCCGCCTGTGGCTGTCGGGACACTTCGTGGCGACCGGCCCGCACGTCGCGTTCCGCCCGGCGCGGGCGGCCCTGCACGACGCGACGGAACGGATCTGCATCGGGTACGCCGAGTTCGCCGAGGCGACGGCCGATCCGTTCGTGCGGGCCGAGGCACGCCTGCTGACCCATCTCGCCGGCGCCCACCCGGACGCGGTCGAACTGCTGACCCGCTGCGTGGACCCGGACCGGCTGCAGGGCGTGGTGCGAGTCCAGCCGCTCGCCCTGGACCGGTACGGCATCACCCTGCGCCTCGAACGACTGCGCGGATTCGGGGATGTTCGCCTGCCTTTCCACGCGCCCGCGGACGACATGACCGAGATCTCGGAGCGGATGCACACCCTGCTGGAGGCGGCCAGGGCGACCGGCCGGCGCCGGTCGGTCCGCCACTGGGCACATCGCGCCCACGACACGCGCTGACCCGGCGGCAGGGACTCGACGGCGCCGGCCCAACGGCTCCGACCCGCGGTATCCATGCGGCGGCATCCGCCTGGCGACATCCACCCGACGACCCAGAGCGCTGTACATCTACACATAAAGGCTGAATAAGAGCAGAATGGACATGCACGCTTCGGAAGCGTGCAGTGGGACTTGCCGAACCGAAGGAGTCGAGTCTCATGGCCGATCTGCACCACAGGGGCGACATAACCAGTCACCCCGACATATCCGAGATGCGGGACAGATACGCCCGGGTACTCGGAGGACGCGATGTGGCGCTCGTCGACGCACCGGTGTTCCTGACCGGTCTGTACTGCGCCATCTCCCCCTGGGTGGTCCACTTCAGCGCCGGTCAGCCCGCGCTCGCCGTCCAGAACTTCATCGTCGGCGTGGCGATAGCCCTCCTCGGCCTCGGTTTCACCACCGCCCCGGCCAGGATGTACGGCCTCAGCTGGGCCATGTGCGCCATCGGCGTATGGATGATCATCTCGCCGTGGGTCGTCGGACGTGCCCCGGACACCGGGGTCATCATCAACAACATCGTCATCGGCGGCCTCACCCTCCTGCTGGGCCTGGTCTGTGCCGGCGCGGCGGAGAAGCACGGCCGCGAGACGTAACAGGCGCACGACCCTCTCGGAGACGAAGCAGCACCGTCGGCCGGTCCGCGAAGAGCGGGCCGGCCGACCGCAGTTCGCCGCACGGAACGCGCACCGGGCGTGGCCGGGGCACGGCCGGGCGGGCCGGGCGGGCCGGGCGGGCGGGCCGGGCGGCAGCAGGCTCGGACGCAGCCGCGACGGGCCGCTCCCCCGCTTCCCGCGGCGCGCCAGCCCGGCTGGCATGCTGAGGGGATGCCAGCCGCTTCGCCGTCACAGCCGGGCCCGCTCACCGACCGGGTCGAGGAACTGCTCGCGGGACCCCGCCCGTTGCCGATCGTCGCCGCCGGGGACCCGGTGCTGCGCAGCCCGGCACCGCCGTACGAGGGACAGCTGGCCCCGGGACTGCTGGTGCGGCTCGTGGCGGCCATGCGCGAGACGATGCACGCGGCGCCCGGCGTGGGGCTTGCGGCGCCGCAGATCGGGCTGCCCCTGCGGATCGCGGTGCTGGAGGACCCCGCGGAGGTCGGGCCCGAGGTGCGGCGGGCGCGCGGCCGTGTCCCCCTGCCGTTCCGGGTGCTCGTCAACCCCTCGTACGCTGCTGCCGGACCCGCGACGGCCGCGTTCTACGAGGGCTGCCTGAGCGTCCCGGGCTGGCAGGCCGTCGTCGTCCGGCACGCACAGGTCCGGCTGCGTGCGACCGACGAACGCGGCACGGAGACCGACGAGCTGGTCACGGGGTGGCCCGCGCGCATCGTGCAGCACGAGACGGACCACCTGAACGGCACGCTGTACGTGGACCGCGCCGAGCTCCGCTCCCTGTCCTCGGACCGGAACCTGAGGGAGCGCTGGTCACAGCCGACCCCCGAGGCGGCTGCAGGTGCCCTGGGCTTCACCCTGCCGCCGGCCCGCTGATCACCCGACGTCCCGCCGTCGCGGCCCGCCGGTCCGGCGTCGGCCCCGTCGCGACCGCGGTACGCCCAGCCGGATCAACCGACCTGCGGTCGGTGCTCCGCGTTCCTACCGTGACTGAATGGCCATCAGATCATTTCACCGCTTGCCGTCCACCCGTACGGTGGCCCTCGCGATCGGGACGGTCCTCGCCGTGTCCGCGCCCGCGGCGGCGGCCGTGCACCGGGAGCCCGAGCCGCCGAAGCCCCGTCCCGCCCTTGCCCGTTCCGAGCTGGACCGGGAGGGGGTCCAGACCCATCCGGCACCCGGCGTGCGCACCCTGCCGAGTGAGCTCTCCGCCCTGTCATGGCTGGTCGCGGACGCCGAAACGGGTGACGTGCTGGCCGCCCACGACGCCCACAAGCCGTTGCCGCCCGCAAGTACCCTCAAGTCGCTGTTCGCGCTCACCGTACTGCCGCGTTTCAACGCCAACACCGAGCACCGGGCCACCTCCGCCGAGCTCGCCGACGTCGGCGAGGGCAGCAGCCTGGTCGGCGTCTCGGCGGGCCATATGTACCAGGTCGCCGACCTGTGGCGCGGGGTGTTCCTCAGCTCCGGCAACGACGCCGTGCACGTACTCGCCGCGATGAACGGCGGAGTCGCATCCACGGTGAAGCAGATGCAGGCCAGGGCCCGTTCGCTGGGCGCCTTGGACACCCATGTGGTGTCCCCCGACGGCTACGACGCGCCGGGCCAGGTGTCGTCGGCGTTCGACCTGGCCGTCTTCGGACGCGAGGGTCTGGCGAACCGCGACTTCGCCCGCTACTGCGGGACGGCGCTCGCCGACTTCCCCGGCGACGGCACGCCGTTCCGGATCGAGAACACCAACCGGCTGCTCAGCGGCGAGGACGGCGTGAAGCGCTATCCCGGTCTGATCGGCATCAAGAACGGCTACACCACCAACGCGGGCAACACCCTGATCGCCGCCGCACGCCACAAGGACCACACGGTGCTCGTGACCGTGATGAACCCCCAGGAGGGCGACGGCTACGAGGTCTACGAGGAGGCCCGCGCCCTCCTTGACTGGGGCTTCAACGCCGCCGGACGGGTACGCCCGGTCGGCTCGCTGGTCCCGCCGACGAGTCTGCTCCCGGCGGCGAGCCAGGGCCCGGCGTCGGCCGTGCACACCTCCGGCCTCGCGGCGTCCGACTCCGACAGCCTCGCCTGGCAGATCGGCCTCGCCGCCGCCGGGCTCTGCGCGATCGCCCTCACGGCCTACGCGGTACGGACGGCCCGCCGGAGGGCGGAACGGGAGGACGGTGAGCCGGGCTGACGGCGCGGGCTCGCACACGCCGTCGTCGGGCCGGCCGGAACCCGGGCCGGGAACGCGGTGCCCGGCCCACGTGGTGGTCCGAATCCCGCCAGCGGGCGGCGGGGCCCGTGTCCAGGATGGAGGACGCCGCGGACGGCGGTGTTCGCGCCGGCCCCGGCCGTCGCGCCCCGCCCCGGCACGTCGTCCCATCGCCCCGTCCTCATCGGGAGGCCCCCATGACCGCCGCCACACTCCCCCCGGCCTCCCGCCGGCCCGGCGGCTCCGTGCACGGGCGGGTCGACGCGGCCGACTGGGCGGCCGTGCGGACGGATCTCGACGTCGGCGGAAGCGCGGACGCCGGGCCGCTGCTGAGCCCGCAGGAGTGCCACGAGGTGGCCGCGCTGTACGACGACGCGGCGCGGTTCCGGTCGACCGTCGACATGGCACGGCACCGGTTCGGCTCCGGCCGGTACCGGTACTTCCGGGAGCCGTTCCCGCAGCTCGTGGGCGAGCTGCGCGCCGCGCTCTACCCACGGCTGCTGCCGATCGCCCGCGACTGGGCGGAGCGGCTGGGGCGGTCCGCCCCGTGGCCCGACGCGCTGGACGAGTGGCTCGCCCGCTGCCACGAGGCCGGCCAGACCCGGCCCACACCGATCCTCCTGCGCTACGGCCCCGGCGACTGGAACGCCCTCCACCGCGATCTGTACGGAGACCTCGTCTTCCCCCTCCAGGTCGTCATCGGGCTCGACGTCCCGGGCACCGACTACACCGGCGGCGAGTTCCTGATGACCGAACAGCGCGCCCGCGCCCAGTCCCGCGGCTTCGCCACCGCGCTGCCGCAGGGCCACGGCATCGTCTTCACGACCCGCGACCGGCCGGTCCGCTCGGCCCGCGGCTGGTCCACGGCACCGATGCGGCACGGGGTGAGCACCGTGCGCTCCGGCCGCCGCCGCACCCTGGGCCTGGTCTTCCACGACGCGGCCTAGGGGGACCGGCAGGTCTTTCCCCAGGGCTCGCTTCCCCGGCGCGATCGGGAGACCCTGGTGACGAGGACCGTCGGGAGGCGAACGGATGGCGGACGTCCATCGGGAAGCCGGACAGGCCGGAGCCGTGAGCGAAAGCGTCCGGCTGACGTCGGCCCGCGGCCGGTGGATCCTGGGCTGCGTCGTCCTCGCCTCCGGCATGGCGATGCTCGACGGCACCGTGGTGAACGTGGCCCTGCCCCGGATTGGCCGCGATCTCGGGACCTCCCTCTCCTCGCTCCAGTGGGTCGTCAACGGCTACATGCTGACGCTGTCGGCCCTGCTCCTGTGGGGCGGCTCCCTGGGCGACCGCATCGGCCGCCGCCGCACCCTGCTGGTGGGTGTGGCCTGGTTCGCCGTCGCCTCCGCCCTGTGCGGCGTCGCACCGAACGCGGGCGCACTGATCGCGGCGCGGGCGCTTCAGGGCGTCGGCGGCGCGCTGCTGACGCCGGGGTCGCTGGCGATCGTGCGGTCCGTCTTCCATCCGGACGACCAGGCGCGCGCCGTCGGCGCATGGTCGGGCCTCACCGGGGTGGCGGGGGCCCTCGGGCCGTTCCTCGGCGGCTGGTTGATCGACGGGCCGGGGTGGCGCTGGATCTTCCTGATCAACGTGCCGATCGCGGCGGTGGTGCTGGCGATCGCGCTGCGTCACGTGCCGGAGAGCCGGGACCCGGCTGCGGCGGGACGCCGGTTCGACTTCCTGGGCGGGGTGCTGGCCGCGCTCTCCCTGGCCGGTGTGAGCTATGCCCTGATCGAAGCGTCGGGCGGCGCGTCGGTGGCCGCGATCGCGGTGTCCGGGCTGGCCGGGCTGGCGTGCGGGTGCGCCTTCGTCCTCGTCGAGCGGGTGCGGGCGGAGCCGATGCTGCCGCCCTCGCTGTTCCGCTCCCGCCTGTTCAGCGCGACCAACGGCATGACGCTGTTCCTGTACTCGGGCATCGGCGGCATCCTCTTCCTGCTGCCGGTCCAGTTGCAGACGACGCTCGGGTACGACGCCCTTCAGTCCGGCACGGCGACACTGCCGCTGACCGTGCTGATGCTGCTGCTGTCGGCGCGGGCCGGTGACCTCGCACGCCGGGTGGGCCCCACCCTGCCGCTGGTCACGGGCCCGCTGGTCGCGGCGGTCGGGGTGCTGCTGATGATGCGGGTGCGGCCCGGGGCGTCGTACGTCACCGACGTGCTGCCCGCCGTCGTGGTCCTCGGTCTCGGCATGAGCCTCTTCGTCGCCCCGCTCACCGCGACGGTCCTGGCGTCCGTGGAGCCGAGCCGCGCCGGACTGGCGAGCGGCGTCAACAACACGGCGGCCCGGGTCGCCCAACTCCTCGTGGTCGCCGCCCTGCCCCTGGTGGTGGGGCTGTCGGGAGACGCCTACACCTCCCCCGCCGCCGTCGACGCGTCCTTCCACCGCGCGGTCGTCGTCTGCAGCGGCCTCTTCGCCCTGGGTGCGGCGACCGCGCTGGTCTTCATCCGCCCGGTGGCCCTGCGCCCCCGCCTCGAGCGGGCCCCCGAACCACGGTGCCGCTCGTGCCTGGGCGTATCGTCGCCACCGCTGGAGCCGGGCCAGTGCGGGCGGCCGAGAACCGGCGGGTCCGGACCGCCGAAGCCGTGAAGCGGGCCCGGTGACCTCGTGGGCCCTGCCCGGCATGGGCGGCATGATCCTGGGCAGGCGCGCAGGATCATCCACGATCCAACGGCAACAGGACATTCATGGGACAGCCCGAAGCAGCCGTACACGAGCACCTGTCGGCAGGCCGGGAGCACACCACCGGAACGGAGCGGCAGAAGGCGCCGCGGGACCCGTACTTCGACAATGCGAAGTACCTCACCATCGTGCTCGTCGCCTGCGGACACGCCTGGGAGCCCCTCACCTACGGCAGCCGGACCGCCACCGCGCTCTATCTGCTGGTCTACGCCTTCCACATGCCGGCGTTCGCCCTGGTCTCCGGTTATTTCTCACGCGGGTTCGATCTGCGGCCGCGGCAGGCGAGACGGCTCCTCGGCAGTGTGGTCGTGCCCTACGTCCTGTTCGAAGTGGCGTACACGGAGTTCTACCGCCTGACCCAGAACGATCCGGGCTATCCCATCAGCCTGCTGGACCCGTGGTATCTGATGTGGTTCCTGGTCGCCCTGTTCGTGTGGCGGCTCACCGCGCCCGTCTGGGAGGTGCTGCGCCACCCGGTGCCGGTCGCACTCGCCGTCGCCACATTCGCCTCCGTGTCGCCGGAGACGGGCGGGGACCTGGCGCTCCAACGCGTCCTCGCCTTCCTGCCGTTCTTCGTCGTCGGACTCACCCTGCGGCCGGAACACTTCACCCGGCTGCGCACGCCTCGCGCCCGGTGGGCGGCGCTGCCGGTCCTGGCCGGCGCGCTCGCGGCCGCGTACTGGGCGGCGCCGTGGGCCGATTCGGGCTGGCTGTACCACCGGGGCAGCGTCACCGGGCTCGGCGCGCCGGGCTGGGCGGGCTTCATCAGCACCCCGCTGCTGTTCGGCCTCGCCCTGGTGCTGTCCGCGTGCTTCCTGGCGTGGGTGCCGGGCCGGGCGCACTGGTTCACCTCGCTGGGCACGGGAACGCTGTACGCGTATCTGCTGCACGGCTTCCTCATCAAGTCGGCGCGCTTCTGGGGCTGGTACGACCATCCGTGGCTGCATACGCCGTTCGGTGAGGTCGCCGTGACGGCCACCGCGGTGGGCGTGATCACCGTGCTGTGCACACCGCCGGTGCGGCGGGTGTTCCGCCCGCTCGTGGAACCGCGGCTGTCGTGGGCGTTCCGCAAGCCCGAGGAGGCCCCGCGGCAGCCCTGACGCGGGGACGGCCGTCCTAGGGTGGGGCCGTGCGCGCTCTCGCTGCCCAGGCCCTGTTGCCGGTGAACGCGGCCCTTGCCGTGGCACTCGTGGTGCTGCTGCTGATCGCCGTGGTGACGACGGCGGTGTTCCGGCTGTCCCCGGACGGCTCGTACCGCAGGGCCCGCGACCAGGCCCTCGCGGGCGTGCGTGCGGCGGCACAGCTCGGTGCGGTGTCGCTGGTGATCGGCTGGGTGGTGCACCACACGGCGGCCCTGTTCGGGTTCCTCGTCCTGATGTGCGCCGTCGCCGCGCGCACCGCGGGCCGGCGCATCACGCACAACCGCAGCTGGGCGTGGGCGGCGGTCCCGGTCGTCGCCCCGGTCGTGCCGGTGGTGGCGGGACTGACGCTCGCCGGTCTGCTTCCGGTGCGCGGCATCGCGATGATCCCGGTGACCGGCATCCTGATCGGCGGCGCGCTGACCGCGACGGTCCTCGCGGGGCGCCGCGGGCTCGACGAACTCCGCCTGCGCCACGGCGAGACCGAGGCGGCGCTCGCGCTCGGGTTCCTGGACCGGGACGCCCGTATGGAGGTTGCGCGCCCCGCGGCCTCGGACGCCCTGCTGCCGGGTCTCGACCAGACCCGCACCGTCGGTCTGGTCACGCTGCCCGGCGCCTTCGTGGGCATGCTGCTGGGCGGGGCGTCGCCCCTGCTTGCCGGTGCGGTCCAACTCTTCGTGCTGATCGCCCTGATGGCGGTGCAGGCGATGGCGGTGGCGACGACGGTGGAGCTGGTCGCGCGGGGGCTGCTGCACCGCGGGGACCCGCGTGCCGCGGGCTCTGCCGACCACGATCGGTGAGCATGCCGCCGGCGGGCGGGTGCCCGGGACGGGAACCGACGCGTCCGCGGAGCCGTCGTTGAGACGTACCGAACGCACCATTGCCGGGAGGGGAGTCGCGCCGTGGGAAACACCGCCGTACGCGTCGACGGGAACAGTCTGCTGCTGCCGGGCGGGGTGAGGGTCCGTTTCATCCGGACGCTGCGCCTGCCGGAGACGGGAACCCATCCGCTGCCGCCGGGGCTCGGCGAGTTCCCGGTGCGGCGGGTCGAGGACCACGCGGACACGGTGCCCGCCGCCTGGCGGGCACGCGGCGGCGTGATGCTGCCCGTGTATCTGCGGGAGGCGATGTGGCTGAGCTTCGCCGGGACGGTCGACCCGGCGGCTCTCCAGGTCGGCGTGGGCAAGGTGTGCGCCGTGTCCGGGAAGCCCTGGAGCGACCGGCTGTCCCGCGACCCGCAGAACTACGTCGTACTACCGCGCCAGCCGTGGCTCGACGGCATCAACTCCGGGAAGGGGACGGTCCGTCAGTTCGTGGCCGTGCCGCTCGGGATGGGCGCCACCGTGGAGGGCCAGGTCACCGGCGAGGAGACCTGGGGCGGGGTGCAGCTGCAGTCGTTCCCGCTGTCCGGCGGTGCGCTGGCGGCGTGGCGCGAGGAGCAGCGGCGGGCGGCCGAGGCGGCGCGGACGGCGGCGCCCCCGCCGACTGCGGGGTTCGGGGCGATGGCACCGATGAGCGCCCCGGCCGGGCCGGTGCCGCCGCCCATGGCCGCAGCTCCCGCCGCGCCTTCGGGTGGGGTGCCGCGTGCCGCGGCCGCCATGGGCCTCGGTGTGGGCGGCTCGATGCGGCAGGAGGTGTACCGGGACGACCGCCCGGCGTCGGACTGGGCGGCGGAGCCCTCCGGCCGGGTGTTCGTGCACCTCGTGACGCCGCCGGAGTGGCGGCGCATCACGGGTGAGGCGGCCCCGCCGTCGCCGGTCGACCGTGCCGCGTACACCCGGGCCGGTCTGCCGTGGTTCGACTACTACGACGCGGACGCCGCCGATCTCCCGCCGACCGGGACGCTCGGCGGGGTGCGGCCGGTGGGCGACTGGCTGGGCGACGACCACGAGCCCTGGCAGCCGCCGGCCCCGCACCAGGTGCAGCCCCTCGCGGACGCCCCGGGCAAGCCGGTGTCCGACGGGGAGTGGTGAGGTTCCGCCGGAGACCTCACGGGGCGCCCCGGGATTCCCGGGCGCGCCCCGCCGTCGTGTCAGCCGAGCAGCTTGACGATCGCGTCGGCGGTGTCGGTCTCGCCGAGCCGCGGGAAGATCTTCTCCACGCTGTTGCGGTGGGCGTCCGCGTCGGTGTCGGTGATCGCGTCGGTCACCACGGTGACGTTGTAGCCGTGCTCGTGGGCCGAGCGGGCCGTCGACTCGACGCCGATGCTGGTGGAGATTCCGGTCAGGACGATCTGGGTGACCCCGCGGCGGCGCAGCTGGAGGTCGAGGTCGGTGCCGTGGAAGGCGCCCCACTGCCGCTTGGTGACGACGATGTCGCCGTCCTGACGGCCGAGCCGCGGGTCGAGGTCGGCCCAGTCCTGCGGCAGGGAGCCGAGCGAGGAGGGGCCCCTCTCGGTGCGGCCGGGCGCGCCGTCGGTGACATGGACGAGGACCACCGGCAGCCCCTTGGCGCGGAAGGCCTCGGCCAGCGTCACGGAACGCTCCACGACGTCGTCGGCCGGGTGCATGGTGGGCAGGCTCGTGATGCCCTTCTGCAGGTCGATCACGACGAGCGCGGTCCTGGGGTCGAGCGTGGTGGCGGGCATGGGGTGCTCCGTTTCTGTGAGGAGTCCTCGGCGGCACCGCGACGTGCCGTGGACGTTCGTGGGGTGGATCGTGGGCCGGTCCGGTGGGGCCTCGGAGGTCTCCGCGGTGCGTCCTGGGCGGGCTCGGGTGTGCGGCCCGGACGGTAGGCGTGGTGTCGGTTTCGGTCCCTCCGGTGCGTCCCGGGTGTGGTCCGTGGGGAGTTCCGGATCCCTTCAGGGCCGTCGGCGCAGGGCCCGGTCGGTGACCGTGAGGACGACGAGCAGGACGCCGAGGACCGCGGACGCCGCCGCCATCAGATGCAGGCCGGCGTCGGTGACGCGCTGCCCGTAGGCGAGGGCGATCAGGCTCGACGCGGTGATCGCGCCGATGTACTGGGCGGTGCGCTGGAGTCCGGCGGCGGATCCGATGTCGTCGGGCGGCGCGTACTGCTGGACGGCGGCCTGGTTGCTGGTGCCCATCAGGCCCTGCGGCGCGCCGAAGCAGGCCCCGGCGAGCAGCAGTACGGACAGCGGCGTGGCGCCGGACACGCACATCAGCATCCCGGCGCCGGCCGCGAGCAGCACGCATGCGACCACGAGCGGCGCCCGGATCCCCCGGGTGCGTGCCCCGAGGAGCGAGCACACCAGCGCCGCGAGCGACATCGGCAGCATCAGCAGTCCGGTGTGCCCGGGCGAGAAGCCGCGCCCCGCCTCCAGCCACTGCGTGTAGCCGTACATCACGCAGTAGATGAGCAGATAGCCGAGCCCGTGCCGCAGATACGTACGGGCCAGCGGGCCGTTGCCCGCGAGCATCCGCAGGTCTATGAACGGCGTGCGGCACCGCAGTTCCCAGCGGACCAGCGCTGCCGTGAGGACGGCGCAGGGCGCGAGCAGCCACCAGGCCGGGTGGGTCAGGTCGAGCAGGAAGAAGACGAGGAGGGTCAGGGCCGTCGCGAACAGCGCGATGCCGAGCGGATCGAGCCCGGGCACGGCGCCGTTCCGTTCGGGCTGCCGCGTGCGCGGCGGGTCGGCGGGGATCCAGAGCACGGCGCAGACCAGCGCGATCAGCGACACCGGGACATTGACGGCGAAGATGCCTCGCCAGCCGACGGCCATGACCAGCAGCCCACCGAGGGTGGGACCGACCGCGGCGCTGCCGAGCGCCGCGAAGGACAGCCGCGCGAGGACCGTGCGCGGTGCGGCACGCCCGACCCGCCGCGCCTCGTCGCGCAGCACCGACATGGCGGCCGGATACGCCGCTGACGTGCCGATCCCGAGCAGCAGCCGGGACACGACGAGCCATCCGAATGCCGGGGCCGCGGCACCGACCAGGCCGGAGGCGAGGACGACGAGCAGGCCCGCGAGGAACACCCGCCGGGGACCGTACGCGTCGGCGAGCCTGCCGAGTACGGGCTGGGCGACGGCGCTGGCGAGGTAGAGCACGGAGATGAGCCATACGGTGTCGGCCGCGCCGGTCCCGAAGTGATGTCCGATCGCCACCAGAGCGGTGGAGATCATGGTCGTGTTCAGGGGGTTGAGCAGTGAGCCGAGGAGCAGCGGGGCGGTCAGTCTGGCGCTGAATCCCGGGCGGGAGGACGGCTCGGACCGGGTGTCTCGGCCGGTTTCGGGACCGGTGTCGGTGCCGCCGGCGGCGGTCTGCGGCGGCTCGGCGGACCCCGCGGTGTCCGGGCCCGTCACCGGAGCCCCGGACAGCTCGGCCGGCCCGGACGGCACGACCGGTCCGGCCGCCGACCGGCCGGCGGTCTCGGTCCCGGAGGCGCCCGTCGTCCGCCTCACTGCCCGGTCAGCCGTTCGAGCAGGGCGGTCGCCTCGGCGATGGTGCGCCGCTCCGACGCGTCGAGCTGTTCGCCGATGGCGTGGGAGAGCCAGCCGCGCTTGGCGGCACGGACCGCGGCGAGTGCGGCACGCCCGGTGTCGGTGACCGACATGACGGACTGACGGCCGTCGTGCGGATCGGGGGTGCGCTCGACGAGCCCCTGTTCCTCCAGGGCGCCGAGCGTGAGCCGCATGGACTGCGGGCGTACGTACTCGGCGCGCGCCAGCGCGGCCGTCGTCGCCGGCCCCTCCCCTTCGAGACGCGCGAGGACGACCCGCTGCGAGGGGGTGAGCCGGCTGTCGGGCGCGGCGGTCCGCAGCCGGCGGACCAGCCGCCCCACGACGTCCGCGAGATCGGCGGCGACCTGCTCTGGGTCGTCGGCGACGGGGTCGTGCCGTGGTTCGTCCATGGCTCCAGCATAAAGATGGACAGGGAGCCTTGCAAGTTTTCCTGTCCATCTATTGGGACGGGCCGGGCCCCTCCGGCGCACGATCAGGCCGTCACCTTCCGCAGGAAGCCGTCGAGGTTGCCGAGCATGCGGTCGATGCGCTGCTCCAGCGTGAGCGTCTCCTCGTACCGCACGCGCAGCCCCGTGTCGCGCTTGTCGCGCAGATACAGCGAGCAGCCGAGGTCCGCGCACATGTACGCGCCGACCGTGTTGCCCTGCCGGCCCGCCGCGCCCGCGCGGGGTGCGGCGAGCAGGGCGACGCCGGAGCCGGGGTGAGTGGTGAGGCACAGGCTGCACGCCGTTGTCCTGGTGAAGCCGCGGGGTATCTTCTGGGGCGCGCGGAGCGTCACGCCCGTCAGCCGGTCGTCGCGCCGGACCACCAGGTATCCGCGGTCCGGGGCGCCGGGGTCGCGCCAGCCGAGGAAGTCCAGGTCGGCCCAGGGCAGTTCGGACAGACCGCGGGGCAGGCTGATCCGCTTCGCCTCGCCCTGGGAGCAGTTGACGAAGGACGCCCGGATGTCTTTGTCTTCGATGGGATCCATGATTCGCCGAAGCTAACAGCGGCCCGGCCGCACCGTCGCCCGATTTATTCCGGGCGGGAGCGCCCGGACCCGCAACCCCGGCGGAAGCGCCGGACCCGCGATCCCGGCGGAAGCGCCGGGCCCGCGGTTCGGACGGGCCCCGGATCCCCGCCTCATTCGAGGAGCACGTCGGGTTCGTACATGTCCAGCCACAGCGCCAGGTCCAGGGCGCGCTCCAGGCCGCGCCGCGAGGCCTGGGTGATCTGCGGTACGTCACGGTGGGCGGCACGCTCCAGCCGCGCCCGGTCGACGAGGCCGAACACGCGGTGCGAGGGGCGGGCCAGGAGGTCCTTGACGTGCTCCTGGAGGGCGAGGGCGTACTTGGGGTCCTGGGTCGACGGATAGGGGCTCTTGGTGCGTTCGTAGACGGAGGTGGGCAGGAGGTCTGCGGTGGCCTCGCGCAGGAGGCTCTTCTCCCGGCCGTCGAACGACTTCAGCGACCAGGGGGCGTTGTAGACGTACTCGACGAGCCGGTGGTCGCAGAACGGCACGCGGACCTCCAGCCCGACGGCCATGCTCGCCCGGTCCTTGCGGTCGAGCAGGACGCGTACGAAGCGGGTGAGGTGGAGGTGGCAGATCTGCCGCATGCGGTACTCGAAGTCGCTCTCGCCGTCGAGGCGTTCGATCCCGGCGACCGCGCCCCGGTAGCTGTCGCGGACGTACGACTCCAGGGCGAGGCGTTCGGTGAGGTCGTCGCGGAGCACATCTCCGTCGTCGCCGAAGTGCTCGGCGTACCGCAACAGCCAGGGGAAGGTGTCGGCGCGGCGGGCCTCCTCGTCGAAGAACTGGAGGTAGCCGCCGAAGACCTCGTCGGCGGACTCGCCGGACAGGGCGACCGTCGAGTGCTCGCGGATGGCGCGGAAGAGGAGGTACAGGGAGGTGTCCATGTCGCCGAAGCCCATGGGGAGATCGCGGGCACGGATGACCCGGGCGCGTGCGTCCGGGTCGGCGAGGCTCTGGGCGTCGAGGACGATGTCGCGGTGGTCGGTGCCGGCCGCGCGGGCGACGTCGTGCACGAAGGGCGCATCGGGGGTGCCGCGCAGTTCGTCGGCGACGAAGTTCTCGGTCTGGCCCACGAAGTCGACGGCGAAACTGCGGACCGTCTCGCCGGTCTCGGCGAGCTGCCGGGCGGCCAGCGCGGTCATCGCGGAGGAGTCGAGCCCGCCGGACAGCAGTGTGCAGCGGGGCACGTCGGCGACGAGCTGACGGCGCACGATGTCCTCGAGGAGCGAGCGCACGGTGGCGATCGTGGCGTCGCGGTCGTCGGTGTGCGGCCGGGTGCGCAGGCTCCAGTAGACCCGGCGGCGCAGCCCCTGCCGGTCGACGGTGACGACCGTGCCGGGCTCGACCTCGTGCATACCGTCCCAGACCGCATGGCCGGGCGTCTTCACGAAAGCGAAGAGTTCACGCAGGCCGTCGAGGGTGACCCGGGGCCGGGCGAGCGGGTTGGCGAGGATCGCCTTCGGCTCGGATCCGAACAGCACGCCGTCCGGGGTCGGGTAGTAGTAGAACGGCTTGATGCCCATGCGGTCGCGGATCATGACGAGCTTGTCGTGGCGCCCGTCCCAGACGGCGAAGGCGTACATGCCGTTGAGCCGCTCGGCGACCGCCTCGCCCCATTCGACGTAGCCGCGGAGCACGACCTCGGTGTCGGACGAGGTGCGGAACCGATGACCGCGGGCGGCGAGTTCCTCGCGCAGCTCGGTGTAGTTGTAGGCCTCACCCGAGTAGACCAGGGCGACGGTGCCCTCCGGGGTCTCGGCGGTCATGGGCTGACGCCCGCCGGGCAGGTCGATGACGGCCAGCCTGCGGTGGCCGAGTCCCACGGGTCCGTCGATCCAGGTGCCGCGGTCGTCGGGGCCCCGGCAGGCCATGGTCTCCGTCATCGCGTCCAGGGTGGCGGATGCCGTTTCCAGGGCGCGGTCGAAGGAGACCCAGCCGGTGATGCCGCACATGCGTCCTCCCACAAGCAATTAGTTGTAACGAGCACCTATGAAACGAGCCTGTGACATTGCGGGGCCGGGGTCAACGCGCCGATCGCCCGACCGGTCGCCGCACCCCCACCGTTTCGGCCGTCCGGGTGGGCCCGCGGCGTGGCTCCGCCGCCTCACGACGGGCCGGACCGCGGGCCCGGCGCCACGAACGAGCCATCGGCAAAGACTTCACCAACGATCATCCGTGGCGCGGTCCGGCGTCAGTCGGACGCGCTGCCCGCGTTCGCCGCCGGGCGCCGGAACGGGGCCGGGGACCGCGTCCCCGAGGCCCTGGTCGTGGCCGGAGCCGGCTTGCGCTTGGGGTCGGGAGTGACGTCCTGGGGGAAGGTGAGCTGCTGGCTCATCCACTCGAGGGCGGGCCCGATCTCCCGGATCCAGGTCGTGAAGTGGTGGCTGCCCTCCGGCAGGATGATCTTCGCGGAGGTCATCGGCGGCCGCACGGCGGACAGGAACTTCATGGTCTCGCCGTAGTCCTTCTCGCCCTTGCGGCTGCTGGCGACCAGCACGGAGACGCGCGGCCGGGGCAGGTGGCCGAGCCGCCAGATCAGGTCGTGCTCGCGCTGCCGGCGCGCGGCCGCCGGGCCCGTGCCGAAGAGGTCGCCCGTGGTCAGGTCGTTGCCGATCCGGTAGTCGGCGGACAGCGCGGCCGCCGATGTGTAGACGCCCGGGTTGCGCAGGGCGAGCTGAAGGGAGCAGGAACCGCCGGACGAGTACCCGAGGGCACCCCAGGCACTCGGGTCGTGACCGACGCGGTACGTCTCCTTGAGAGCCTCGGGCAGGTCCTTGGTGAAGAACGTCTCGGCCTGCGGGCCGCCCGGCACGTCCACGCACTCGGTGTCCCGCGGCGGCGCGATGGTCGGCCGGACCATCACGACCACGGTCGGCTGCATCCGGTTCTCGGCGATCAGCCGCCCGGCCGTCTGGGGCACCTGGAGGTACTTGGCGAGGTTGATGATGCCTCCGGGGTAGCCGCTGATCGCGACGACGACCGGGAAGCGCTGCCGGTGGTACTGCTTCTGGAAGTACTGCGGCGGCAGGTAGACGAACGCCGGGTTGATGGCGCGGGTCCGGCGGCCGATGACGCGCACGGACTCGACGCGTCCCACCTTCTCGGCCGGCCCGCGCGGAATGCCCTTCACCTGGTCCAGGCCCTGCGCACCCGCCGGCTGGATCAGCCCGCCGTGACGGGCGCCGACGGTCGAGTAGACGCCGCCCTTGGTGAGACCGGTGACCTGTGCCGGCGCGGTGGAACCCCGGCCGAGGAGTTCGTCCCACGAGCCGTAGAACTCGAAGTTCGCGTTCACGGCGAGGGCGAAGGCCACGAGCACCGCGATCTGGGTCACGCCGATCGTGGCCAGGCGCCCCAGCACCGGCAAGGGGCCGGACCGTGCAAGACGTGGCCACAGCCAGACCGTGAGACCGACGCACGCCAACGCGCTCAGTGCCACGGCGTATTCGAGTGCCCGACTGGTCAGGCCCATGGATCCCTCTTTCCGCTGTTCGTCACGCGCTGGGGCATGACGTCACCCCACGAAAGGGCGTTCTTGTCACTCCGGTCGTGCGCACTGCGCTGACCGGCGGAATTCACCCGGGAAGAGGTCGCCGAAGGGACGAAGGGTTTGCTCGTCTCCGCGTTCTTACCAAGCTCCTGCCCAGTTCTTACTCGGATGCCGCCGCGCGCTCCTACGCTGATCCGCCGTGAAACAACGACCCGCGTCCCTGGCCGGTCACACCTGCCTGCTCATCGGGCTCATCGACATCGTGTCCGCGGTAGTGCCGCGGATGAGAGAAGGCAGATACGAAGACATCGCGTCCTACGTGCCCGGCCTCGCCGACGACGTCGCGCGGGCCGGTGCCCTCGCCGCGGGCATCCTCCTGGTCATGCTCGCCCGCGGACTGCGGCGGCGGAAGCGCGACGCATGGCGTGCCGCCGTCCTGCTGCTCACCCTGAGCACCGTGCTCCAGGCCGTACGCCACCACCACCTCGTCGCCGCCGCCGTCTCGGCGGTGCTGTGCGCGGCCCTCGTGTGGCAGCGGGACGGTTTCCGGGCGCTCGGCGATCCGCGGGGCAGAGTCCGGGCCTTGTGGAATCTGCTGGTGCTGGGCGCGTGCAGCGTCGGCCTCGGTCTCGCCGTCGTGGGCTTCCGGGCCGACGAGGAGGCCGGGCACGGCATAGCGCTGACGGACCGGCTGTGGCAGGTGGGCTACGGCCTGTTCGGCATGGCCGGGCCCGTGCACTACAGCAGCGAACGCGCCGCGGACATCGTCTCGTTCTCGCTCCTCGCGCTCGGTCTGGTCACCGCCGCCACCACGGTGTACCTCGCGCTGCGCCCCGTGCCCTCGCCGACCGACGGGAGCGGCGACCGGCTGCGCGCGCTGCTCGCGCAGGAGGGCCGGCGCGACTCGCTGGGCTACTTCGCGCTGCGCGAGGACAAGAGCGTGCTGTTCTCGCCGACCGGGAAGGCAGCCATCGCGTATCGCGTGGTCTCCGGTGTCGCCCTCGCGGGCGGCGATCCGATCGGCGACCCCGAGGCCTGGCCGGGCGCCATCAGGACGTTCCTGGAACAGTGCGAACGGCACGCCTGGACCCCCGCCGTGATGGGGTGCAGCGAACTGGGCGGACAGGTGTGGATCCGTGACGGCGGACTGCGCGCGCTGGAGCTCGGCGACGAGGCGATCGTGGACACCCGCTCGTTCAGCATGGCCGGGCGCGCCATGCGCAACGTCCGGCAGATGGTGAACCGCATCGAGCGCGGCGGCTACACCTGCCGGGTCCGGCGGGTGCGGGAGTTGTCCGACGAGGAGAGGCGGCGGCTGCGGGAGGACGCGGCGGCCTGGCGGGGCAGCGCGACGGAACGCGGCTTCTCCATGGCGCTCGGCCGCTTCGGCGGTCCGCAGGACGACGACTGTGTGGTCGTCACCGCGCACCAGGCCGACGCCGAGGGGCGCGACCGGGTGCGGGCGTTGCTGCACTTCGTGCCGTGGGGCGACGACGGGCTCTCGCTCGACCTGATGCGCCGCGACCGCACCGCGGAGCCCGGGCTGAACGAACTGCTCATCGTGGCGGCCCTGAAGGCGGCCCCGGACCTCGGGGTTCACCGGGTCTCGCTCAACTTCGCCGTGTTCCGTGCCGCGCTGGCGCGCGGCGAACGGCTCGGCGCGGGACCCGTCCTGCGGCTGTGGCGGGGGCTGCTGGTGTTCCTCTCGCGCTGGTTCCAGATCGAGTCGCTGTACCGGTTCAACGCGAAGTTCCAGCCCGTGTGGGAACCGCGGTTCGTGGCCTACCCCGCGGCCCGCGACCTGCCGCGCATCAGCTGGGCCTGTCTTCAGGCGGAGGCGTTCGTGGTGCTGCCCAGGCCGGCGGAACGGCTCCGCCAGCTGGTGCGGTCGACGACGGCACGCACCCGGGGCGGCACGGTCCCGGAGCCCCGCGGCGACAGCGCCCAGGCCGCGGAGGAAGCACATCGGCTCTCCTCGTAAGAGGATGGGCCCATGCTGCTCGCCCGGCTGGCCCAGGTCTCCCGGGAGGTCGCCGCGACGTCGGCACGCTCCCGGAAGGTCGCCCTGCTGGCGGAGCTGTTCCGCGAGGCGGGGCCGGACGACGTGCCGGTGGTCATCCCGTATCTGTCGGGGCGCCTGCCGCAGGGCAGGATCGGTGTCGGCTGGAGCGTCCTGCGCGACCCGGTCGCACCGGCGGCGGAGCCGACGCTGACGGTGCGCGCCGCGGACGCCGCGCTGACCGCACTGGCGGGCGTCTCGGGGCCGGGGTCGCAGACGGAACGCCGCCGTCTCGTCGCCGGGCTGATGGGCGCGGCGACGGCCGACGAGCAGCGCCTGCTGTTCGGGCTGCTGACCGGTGAGGTGCGGCAGGGTGCGCTGGACGCGGTCGCGGTCGAGGGGCTGGCCGTGGCGACCGGCGCACCGGCGGCGGACGTGCGCCGCGCGGTGATGCTCGCCGGTTCGCTCCGGACGGTGGCCCAGGCCCTGCTGGCCCGGGGGCCGGACGCCCTGGCCGGGTTCCGGCTCACCGTCGGCCGCCCCGTCCAGCCGATGCTGGCGCAGACCGCGTCGTCCGTGTCCGACGCGGTGGACCGGCTGGGCGCCTGCGCGGTCGAGGAGAAGCTGGACGGCATCCGCGTACAGGTGCACCGCAGCGGCGCCGAGGTGCGCGTGTACACCCGCACCCTCGACGACATCACCGACCGCCTGCCCGAACTGACGTCCGCGGCCCGGCGGTTGCCGGGCGAGCAGTTCATTCTGGACGGCGAGGTCATCGCGCTCGACTCGGACGGGCGTCCCCGGCCGTTCCAGGAGACGGCGGGGCGTGTCGGCTCGCGGGTCGACGTCGCAACGGCCGCGGCGGCGCTGCCGTTGTCCCCCGTCTTCTTCGACGCCCTGTCCGTCGACGACCGGGATCTGCTCGACCTGCCGTTCGAGCATCGCCATGCCGAGCTGGCGCGACTGGTGCCGGAACCGATGCGGGTGCGCCGTACGGTCGTCGCCGACCCCTCGGACCCGGCGGCCCGGGACGCCGCCGGTGCGTTCCTCGCGGACACGCTGGCGCGCGGCCACGAGGGCGTGGTCGTCAAGGGCCTCGACGCGCCCTACAGCGCCGGGCGGCGTGGCGCGTCCTGGCTCAAGGTGAAGCCCGTGCACACCCTGGACCTGGTGGTGCTGGCCGCGGAGTGGGGGCACGGCCGGCGCACCGGGAAACTGTCCAATCTGCACCTGGGTGCCCGACGGTCCGACGGGTCGTTCGCGATGCTGGGCAAGACCTTCAAGGGCCTCACCGACCGGATGCTGGCCTGGCAGACGGAGCGCCTCCGGGAGCTCGCCGTGGACGACGACGGCCGGGTGGTGACCGTGCGCCCCGAACTCGTCGTCGAGATCGCGTACGACGGTCTGCAGCGGTCGACGCGCTACCCGGCGGGTGTCACGCTCCGCTTCGCCCGCGTGGTGCGCTATCGCGAGGACAAGACGGCGGCCGAGGCCGACACGGTCGCGACGGTCCTGCGGACGTCGCCCGTGCCGGGTGCCGCGGATCCGGGTACATCGCAGGAGTGACGGCTCCCGCGCGCCGGTGACGGTGACGACGGGACGGCCGGCAGGACGACGGTTCGCGACACACCGGGAGAGCGATGACGGGCAAGCGCAGTGCCGGGCTGCTCCTCCACCGCCGCGCCGACGACGGCGTGGAGGTGCTGCTCGGCCACATGGGCGGGCCGCTCTGGGCGCGGCGGGACGTGGGGGCCTGGAGCGTGCCGAAGGGCGAGTACGTGCCGCCGGAGGAGGCGTGGGAGGCCGCCCGCAGGGAGTTCGCGGAGGAACTGGGGCTGCCGCCGCCGGAGGGTGAGGCCGTGCCCCTCGGCGACACCCGGCAGTCCGGCGGGAAGACCGTCACGGTGTGGGCGATCGAGGCGGATCTCGACCCGGAGGCGGTCGTCCCGGGCACGTTCACGATGGAGTGGCCGCCGCGGTCCGGCCGCATCGGGACGTTCCCGGAGATCGACCGGGTCGCGTGGTTCGGCGTCGACGCGGCGCGTGAGGCCATCGTGAAGGCACAGACGGTCTTCCTGGACCGTCTCGTGGCGCACCTGGCCGGCTGAGCGGTCCTGGGCCGCCCGTACGGCGCAGGGCCCGTCTTGCGGCCCGGCACCGCCGGGGTGAAGGTCGAAGCACCGGCCCCCAGGAGGTCTCTGCCATGCCCATCGCAACGGTCAATCCGGCCAGCGGCGAAACCCTCAGGACGTACGACGCCATGGCCGCCGACGAGGTCGAGCGGAAGCTCGCCACCGCCGCCGAGGCCTTCAGGACGCACCGCGCCACCGGCTTCGACGAACGCGCCCGGCTGCTGCACCGTGCCGCCGGCCTGCTGGACGAGGACCAGGAGGACATCGCGCGGACCATGACCACCGAGATGGGCAAGCCGGTCAAGCAGGCCCGCGCGGAGGCCGCGAAGTGCGCCAAGGCGATGCGCTGGTACGCCGACCACGCGGAGGAACTGCTCACCGACGAGCACCCGGCGGACGCGGACGTGAAGGACTCCGGCGCGTCACGGGTACGCGTCGTGTACCGCCCGCTCGGCGTGGTGCTCGCGGTCATGCCGTGGAACTTCCCCCTCTGGCAGGTGATCCGCTTCGCCGCGCCCGCCCTGATGGCGGGCAACGTGGGGCTGCTGAAGCACGCGTCGAACGTGCCGCAGACCGCCCTGTACCTGGAGGACCTGTTCCGCAGAGCGGGCTACCCCGAGGGCTGCTTCGGGACGCTGCTCGTTGGGTCCGGAGCGGTCGAGGGCGTCCTGCGCGATCCCCGGGTGGCCGCGGCGACCCTCACCGGCAGCGAGCCGGCGGGCCGCTCGGTGGCCTCGATCGCCGGGGACGAGGTCAAGAAGACGGTCCTGGAGCTCGGCGGCAGCGACCCGTTCGTGGTCATGCCGTCGGCGGACCTCGACCGCGCCGCGAAGACCGCTGTGACGGCACGGGTGCAGAACAACGGCCAGTCCTGCATCGCGGCCAAACGGTTCATCGTCCACGAGGACGTGTACGAGGCGTTCGCGGACCGGTTCACCGCGGGAATGCGCGGCCTGACGGTGGGCGACCCGCTCGACGAGGACACCGACATCGGCCCGCTCTCCAGCGAACAGGGCCGTGCCGATCTGGAGGAGCTCGTGGACGACGCCCTGGAGCACGGCGCGACGGCGCTGTGCGGCGGACAGCGGCCCGAGGGCTTCACCGAGCGGGGTTACTACTACGCGCCCACCGTCCTGGCCGGCATCACCCCCGGAATGCGCATCCACCAGGAGGAGGCGTTCGGTCCGGTCGCCACCCTGTACCGGGCGGCGGGGCTCGACGAGGCCGTGGCCCTGGCGAACGACACACCCTTCGGACTGAGTTCCAACGTCTGGACGCGGGACGACACGGAGGTCTCGCGGTTCGCGCGCGATCTGGAGGCAGGCGGCGTGTACGTCAACGGGATGACGGCCTCTCACCCGGCCTTCCCGTTCGGCGGGGTGAAGCGCTCCGGGTACGGGCGGGAGCTCTCCGGGCACGGGATCCGGGAGTTCTGCAACACGACGACCGTGTGGATCGGCGCCTGACCCGCACCGCCGGGCGGAGTGGTCCTGCCGGGTTCGTGTCGCCCGCTTCGTGCGGCCTGCCCGCTCCGCCCCTTCCGGGGGGCTACGATCCTCAGCGTCGTCGTCCCCGGGAGGTCCAGTGGGTCGGGCAGTGACACCGCCTCTGATCATCGACAGCAACGGTCACTTGAGCGTGGCGGCCGCCGATGTGAGCAAGCTGCTGCGAGCCATCGGGGCACAGTGGCTGCGCATGGTCCACACGGGCGACGAGGACCTCGACGAGGACACGGTGGCCACGCTCACGATCGAGCTCGCCAAGCTGGCGGACCGCATCGACGTGGCGTGCATCGCGCACAGCAGCGGTCCGGGCATGCAGGGGCAGTAGGGTCCCCTGCCGGTCGCACCGTCCCCGGGCCGCGTTCCGCTGCGGCGGAACGCACCTGTGCCTCCCCGAACACCTTCCCAAACACCTGTTCGCCCGCCCGGAAGGGCCCCTGCCGGTGGGCCGGATGGCCGATCGCTGCGCCGCACCGGCGCCCCGACGTCCGACGGGACGTCCGCCCCGCCGCGCAGCGACCTGCACACCCGCTCCCACCTGCGGCGGAGCAGGGCCTGAACGCCCCCGTCACGGATGGTGCGTTCACTGGAGTGGAGTAGCCCGGCGCGCCCCCGTCCCCCGGTCGGGGGATCGTGAGGGGACCACTCCTCGGGGGCTCATCCCTCCCCCCAGGGGTGAACCACTCCTCACGCGGGGGGCGAAGGAAGGCAGACTCATGGCAGTGTTGTGCAAGCCCGCTGTCTCCGTCCCGGAACATGTCATCACCATGGAGGAGACCCTCGAGCTGGCTCGCTCGCGGCATGCGGGACATCCCCAACTCCCGCTGGCGCTCCGGTTGATCGAGAACACCGGGGTCGAGACGCGGCACATCGTCCAGCCGATCGAGGAGACCCTCAAACACCCGGGGTTCAACGAGCGCAACAAGCTCTACGAGGCCGAGGCCAAGGCACGTGTGCCCGCGGTCGTGCGGCGCGCGCTGGAGGACGCGGAGGTCCGCCCCGCCGACATCGACGTCATCATCTACGTGTCGTGCACGGGCTTCATGATGCCGTCCCTGACCGCGTGGCTGATCAACGAGATGGGGTTCGAGAACTGCACGCGGCAGCTCCCCATAGCGCAGCTCGGCTGCGCCGCGGGCGGCGCGGCCGTCAACCGGGCGCACGACTTCTGCACGGCGTACCCCGACGCCAACGCGCTCATCGTGGCCTGTGAGTTCTGCTCGCTGTGCTACCAGCCGACGGACCTCGCGGTCGGCTCGCTGCTCTCCAACGGCCTGTTCGGCGACGGGATAGCCGCCGCCGTGGTCCGCGGCCGCGGCGGCACCGGCGTCCAGCTCGAGCGCAACAGCTCGTACCTGATCCCGCGGACCGAGGACTGGATCTCGTACGACGTCCGCGCGACCGGCTTCCACTTCCTGCTGGACAAGCGCGTGCCGAAGACGATGGAGCCGCTGGCCCCGGCGCTCAAGGAGCTGGCGGACGCCCACGGCTGGGACGCCTCCGACCTGGACTTCTACATCATCCACGCCGGTGGGCCGCGCATCCTGGACGACCTCACCAAGTTCCTCGACGTCCCGCCGGAGGCCTTCCGGTTCAGCCGGGCGACGCTCACGGAGTACGGGAACATCGCCAGCGCCGTCGTCCTCGACGCCCTGCGCCGGCTGTTCGACGAGGGCGGCGCCCCCGAGCAGGCACGCGGCATGCTGGCCGGCTTCGGCCCCGGCATCACGGCCGAGATGGCGGTGGGCAGCTGGGTGACCGAGAAGGCGAAGGCGAAGGCGACGGTATGACCGACGACCTGACGACCGAAGGGCCCTCGCCCGACGAGGTCACGCCCCATGTGACCGCGCCCGAGGTGGAGTACAGCGGCGTCACGGAATCCGGCGTCATGAGCGCGCTTCCCCCGGTGCGGTTCTGGCCCGTGGCCGACCTGACCGCCGTCGACTTCGACCCGGTGCTGGAGGAGCTCATGCAGGAGGGTCCGGTGACCCGGATCCAACTGCCCAACGGCGAGGGCTGGGCGTGGCTGGTGACCCGCATGGACGACGTGCGGTTCGTCACCAACGACGCACGGTTCAGCCGGGAGCGGGTCATGAGCCGGCAGATCACCCGGCTGGCACCGCACTTCATCCCCGTGGCGGGCGCCGTCGGCTTCGCCGACCCGCCCGACCACACCCGGCTGCGCCGTTCGGTGGCCCCCGCGTTCACGGCACGTGGCGTGGCACGGCTGCGGGAGCACGCGCAGGAGGCGCTGGACGGGCTGATCGACGCCCTGCTGCGCGACGGCCGGCCGGCCGACCTCACCGAGCGGATACTCGGCCCGTTCCCGATCGCGGTGATCTGCGAGCTGATGGGCGTGCCGCCCGCCGACCACGGGCGGATGCACACCTGGACGCAGCTGATCCTGTCGTCGTCGGCGGGCGCCGAGGCGAGCGAGCAGGCCAAGAACGACATGCTCCGCTACTTCGGCAGGCTCATCCCCGAGCGCCGCGACAGCACCGGCGAGGACGTCGCCTCACTGCTGGGCTCCGCCGTCGCCCGGGGCGAGCTGACGCACGAGGAGGCGGTGGGACTCTCCCTGCTTGTCCAGATCGGCGGGGAGGCCGTCACCAACAACAGCGGCCAGATGTTCTATCTGCTGCTCACCCGTCCCGAACTGCTGGAGCGCCTGCGCGCCGAGCCCGGCGTGCGCCCGCAGGCCATCGACGAGCTGCTGCGGTACATCCCGCACCGCAGCGCCGTCGGGTTGTCCCGCATCGCTCTGGAGGACGTGGACATCAAGGGCGTACGCATCCGGGCGGGCGATGCGGTCTATGTGTCGTACCTCGCCGCCAACCGTGACCCGGACGTGTTCCCCGAACCGGACCGGATCGACTTCGACCGGACTCCCAACCCGCACGTGGCCTTCGGGCACGGACCGCACTACTGCGTCGGCGGCATCCTCGCGAAGATGGAGCTGGAGCTCCTGGTCGACGCGGTCGTGGACCGGCTTCCGGGCCTGCGGCTCGCCGTCGCGCCCGACCGGGTGCCGTGGCGCAGGGGAGCCCTGATCCGCGGCCCCGAAGCCCTGCCCGTCACCTGGTGAGCCGGGAGAGCCATGACGACCCTCATCGCGACCGACGAGGAACTGCCGGAAGAAGTGCCGGAAGGGCTGCTCGTGCCGCCCGGCGAGGGCCGGACGGTGCGGACACCCGCGCAGCACGTCACCTTCAAGGTCACCGGTTCGCACTCGCGAATCACGTCGAGCTTTGAAGTGGTGGTGCCGCCGGGGTTCGACGTCGGCGCCCATGTCCACACCCGCAGCGAGGAGCTCTTCTACGTTCTCGAGGGCGAGGTCGACGTGCTCGCCTTCGAGCCGCGGGTACGGACACCCGACCGCTGGCAGAAGTGGGAGTCCCTGTCCGGCAAGGGCGTCGTCCGGGCCACTCCCGGCACGGTCATCGCCGTGCCGCCGGGGTGCCCGCACGCCTTCGCCAATCCGACCGACACGCCCGCGAAGATGTTCTTCCAGGCCTCGCCGCCGCCCGACCACGAGCGGTACTTCGACGAGTTGCTGGAGATCCTCGCGGCGGGCGGGCCGCCCGACCACGAGGCGATCGAGTCGCTGCGGGCCCGCTACGACATCGAACAACTCACCCCCATGCGCCACCGCTAGCCGCGGGGCGCCCCCTCCCCCGCCCTTTCCCTACTCGGGGGCGGGGGACGGGGAGCGGAGAGCTACCGGATCGGCATGCCCGACAGGGTGCGGGCGATGACCAGGCGCTGGATCTCGCTGGTGCCTTCGAAGATCGTGTAGATGGCCGCGTCCCGGTGCATCCGCTCGACGGGATATTCGCGAGTGAAACCGTTGCCACCGAGGATCTGCACGGCCTGTGCCGTGACCTTCTTCGCGGTCTCGCTGGCGAAGAGCTTCGACATGGAGCCCTCGGCCGCGGTGAACGGCTTGCCGTTGACCGCCATCCAGGAGGCCCGCCACACCATCAGCCGTGCCGCGTCGATCGACGTCCGCATGTCGGCGAGCTGGAAGGCGACGCCCTGGTTGTCGATGATCGGGCGCCCGAACTGCTCCCGGGTCATCGCGTAGTCGAGCGCCACCTCGTACGCGGCACGGGCGGTGCCGACCGCCATGGCTCCGACGGCGGGGCGGGACGCCTCGAAGGTGGCCATGGCGGCGTTCTTCACCCTCGCCGAGCCTCCGCCCGTCCCGCTTCGCTCGCCGCCGGACCTGGCCCGCTCACGGGCGCGGGCGAGCCGCTCGTCGAGCTTGTCCTTGCCGCCGAGCAGGCAGGAGCCGGGCACCCGGACGTTCTCGAGGACGACCTCGGCGGTGTGCGAGGCGCGGATGCCGTGCTTCTTGAACTTCTGGCCCTGCGACAGACCGGGCGTGTTCGGCGGAACGATGAAGGACGCGTGGCCCTTGGAACCGAGGTCGGGGTCGACCACCGCGACGACGACGTGCACATTGGCGATGCCGCCGTTGGTGGCCCACGTCTTGGTGCCGTTGATCACCCACTCGTCCTTGGCCTCGTCGTAGACGGCGCGCGTGCGCATCGAGGCCACGTCGGAGCCCGCGTCCGGCTCGGAGGAGCAGAAGGCGGCGACCTTGACGTCGTTGGTGTCGCCGTACATCTGGGGGATCCAGGTGCCGATCTGCTCCTCGGTCCCGTTGGCGAGGACGCCTACGGCGGCGAGGCCGGTGCCGACGATCGACAGGGCGATGCCCGCATCACCCCAGAACAGTTCCTCCATCGCCATCGGAATGCCGAGACCGGTGGGGTCGAAGTACTGCTGGGCGTAGAAGTCGAGCGAGTAGATACCCACCTTCGCGGCCTCCTGGATCACCGGCCACGGCGTCTCCTCGCGCTCGTCCCACTCGGAGGCCGCCGGCCGGATCACATCGGCCGCAAACCCGTGGAGCCAGTCCCTGACCTCCCTCTGCTCGTCGTTGAGCTCCATGGTGAACTCGGCCATGACCCCTCCAGCGCTACGCTCAAAGCAGTGTTACTTGCGGTAACCGAAGTCTGTTACCGACGGGTAGCCAATGTCAACCTCCGGCAGCCCGTTCGAGGCCCCCTGCCTGCCGGTGTTACTTTGCGCAGGCGTCACCGATAGAGCACGGGTGGGGAGAGCACATGGACACCACACAGCGGACCGATCAGCAGCGGACGACCGACCAGCGACGGCGTGAGCTGCTCCAGGCCGCCGACCGGGTGGTGCTGCGGGACGGCCCCGGAGCCTCCATGAACGCGATCGCCGCCGAGGCGGGGATCACCAAACCGATCCTCTACCGGCACTTCGGCGACAAGGCCGGCCTGTACGCCGCGCTCGCCAAGCGGCACACCGACGCCCTGCTCGACGCGCTGCGCACCGCGCTGGACGCCCCGGCCGAGCGCCGCGAGCGCGTCGAGGCGACGCTCGACACGTACCTCGCGACGATCGAGGCCGCGCCGCAGGTCTACCGGTTCCTGATGCACCCGGCCGAGGGCACCGGGCCTGGCGACCAGGGCTTCGACGTCGGCCGGCACTCCGCACCCCTGCTCCGCCGACTCGGCGAGGAGCTGGCGAAGGTCATCGAGGAACGCATCGACCTCGGTCCGGAGACCCACCAGCTGGCACGCGTCTGGGGCCACGGCATCGTCGGCATGATGCATGCGGCGGGCGACTGGTGGCTCGGTGAACGGCCGTGCTCCCGCGCCGAGTTGGTACGCAGCCTCGCCGATCTGCTGTGGGGCCGGCTGGCCGCGGCCGCCGACCGCGCCGGCGCACCCGGCTTCTAGACCGGCCCGCCCTGCGGCACCGTCCCCCGGTCCGCACGGGCCGCCGCGTCCGTACCGGCCGGCCGGTCCGGGCGGGCCCACGGGGCCCGCGCCGCCTGCCTCAGCACCTTCCATCTGCGCCACCCCGTGATGTGGTCCGTGTACACGCCGCCGTCGAGATGGTCGCACTCGTGCTGGAGACAGCGGGCGAAGAACCCGGATCCGTGCACGCGTACCGGCTCCCCCCGCATCGTCACGCCCTCCACCACGGTGTGGTCGAAGCGGGGCGTGCCCGCTTCCAGACCGGGCAGCGACAGACAGCCCTCGGGGCCGCGCACCACCACACCGTCCGCCTCCACGAGCCGGGGGTTGACCACATGCCCGAGATGGCGCCTGTCCTCGTCGTCCGGGCAGTCGTACACGAACACGCGCAACGCCTCGCCGATCTGGTTCGCGGCGAGACCGACGCCGTGGGCCGCGTACATCGTCGCGAACATGTCCTCGACAAGACGCTCCAGCTCCGGGCCGAATGCGGTGACCTCGGCGCAGGGGGTGCGCAGGACGGGGTCGCCCAGCAGCGTCATGGGCCTTACGCGCCCTGTGGCGCCGGGGATAGAGGCGTGTCGCATGACCGCAAGGGTACGTTCGGTGTTCTGCGGGCACCCTCTGCGGTGCCGCAGTTCGGGGCCCGATCAGGATCTCGATAGGCTGAGGGCCAACGATGCCGGGTGGCAGGCGCGGCGCCGTACGCAAGGAGGATCGAGAAGGATGGCAGGCAACTCTGACCCGCTCTCGCCGCGGGCCAAGCTGGCCGTGACGGCGGGCAAGGCGGTCGCTGCCGCGTCGCGTGCTGCGGGCCGCGGCAGCGGATCGGTGATCGGTGGCCGGGTGGCACTCAAGCTCGACCCCGACCTGCTCGGCCGCCTCGCACAGCATCTGGATGTGGTGTTGGTCTCGGCGACCAACGGCAAGACGACCACGACGCGGCTGATCGCGGAGGCGCTGCGCGCCGCGGGCCCGGTCGTGTCGAACGCGCTCGGCGCGAACATGCCCGCCGGCATCACCTCGGCGCTGGCAGGCGGCTCGGAGTCCAGGTACGGCGTCATCGAGGTCGACGAGAAGTACCTCGCGGGCGTCGCCCGCGACGTCGAGCCGAAGGCGATCGCGCTGCTGAACCTGTCGCGCGACCAGCTCGACCGCGCCGCCGAGACCCGCATGCTCGCGGAGCACTGGCGCGAGGGCCTGTCCGGCACCAAGGCCGTGGTCGTCGCCAACGCCGACGACCCGCTCGTGGTGTGGGCCGCGTCGTCCTCGCCGAACGTGGTGTGGGTGGCGGCCGGCCAGATGTGGAAGGACGACGCCTGGTCGTGCCCGTCCTGCGGCGGTGTCATGCAGCGCCCGGGCGACGACTGGTTCTGCGGCGAGTGCGGCTTCCGCCGCCCGACGCCGAGCTGGGCGCTCCAGGGCGACTACGTCCTCGACCCGCACGGCTCCGCCTGGCCGATCCACCTCCAGCTGCCCGGCCGCGCCAACAAGGCGAACGCCGCGAGCTCGGCCGCGGTCGCCGCCGTGTTCGGGGTGCCGCCGCAGGTCGCGCTGGAGCGCATGTATCAGGTGCAGGCGGTCGCGGGGCGCTACGACGTGGTCCAGTTCATGGGCCGGGACCTGCGTCTGCTGCTCGCGAAGAACCCGGCGGGCTGGCTGGAGACGTTCTCGCTGATCGACCAGCCGCCGGCGCCGGTGATCCTCTCGGTCAACGCGCGCGGCGCCGACGGCACCGACACCTCCTGGCTGTGGGACGTCGACTACACGCGGCTCAGCGGTCACCCGATCTTCGTGATCGGCGACCGTCGGCTCGACCTCGCGGTGCGTCTGGAGGTCGCGAACCAGAACTTCCAGGTGTGCGAGAGCCTCGAGGAGGCTGTCCGGCTGGCTCCGCCCGGACGGATCGAGACGATCGCGAACTACACCGCGTTCCAGGACCTCCGCCGCATCGTCGGCAACTGACCGCCGGCCTCCCGTAAGGACTTCCCCAAGCATGAGCGACAGCAGTCTGCGTCTGGTGTGGGTCTACCCGGACCTGCTCAGCACCTACGGCGACCAGGGCAACGCCCTGGTGGTGGAGCGCCGGGCCCGGCAGCGCCACCTCGACGTCAGCCGCATCGACGTCCGCAGCGACCAGCCGGTGCCCACCTCCGGCGACATCTACCTGATCGGCGGCGGCGAGGACCGTCCGCAGCGGCTGGCGGCCGAGCGGCTGCGCCGCGACGGCGGCCTGGCCCGCGCGGCCGGCAACGGCGCGATCATCTTCTCGGTCTGCGCCGGCTACCAGATCCTCGGCCACGAGTTCATCAACGACCTCGGCGAGCGGGAGCCCGGCCTCGGGCTGCTCGACGTGGTGTCGACGCGCGGCGAGGGCGCGCGGTGCGTCGGCGACGTGCTCGCGGACATCGACCCGCGCCTGGGGCTCCCGCAGCTCACCGGGTTCGAGAACCACCAGGGCGTCACGCACCTGGGCCCGACGGCGCGCCCGTTCGCGCAGGTGAAGCTGGGCCGGGGCAACGGCACCGGGGACGGCACGGAGGGTGCGTACAACGACACCGTCTTCGGCACGTACATGCACGGCCCGGTGCTCGCCCGCAACCCGCTGATCGCGGACCTGCTGCTGAAGCTCGCCCTCGACGTGAACGCGCTGCCGCCCACCGACGACCGGTGGTACGAGGCGCTGCGCGCCGAGCGCATCGCGGCCGCGCAACAGCCCGCCTGACCGCCGGGCCGTTCGGCGGATCGTACGAAACGGGGCCCGGCCCGGCCCGGATGATCGGGCATCCGCACAGGTGAGCGGGCACGTCCAGAACGCGGACCCGGTTCTGCCCCGCCCCCTTCCGCCGGTAGGGTGGCGGGGTTCCAGCCGGACGACGTGGTCCGGTCACCGGCCCACGTTGCAAAGGTATTCCGGGCTATGCGCATTGGTGTCCTCACCTCCGGCGGCGACTGCCCCGGCCTGAACGCCGTCATCCGTTCGGTCGTGCACCGCGCCGTCGCCGATCACGGCGACGAGGTCATCGGCTTCCACGACGGATGGAAGGGTCTGCTCGAGGGCGACTACCGCAAGCTGGACCTGGACGCGGTGGGCGGCATCCTCGCCCGCGGCGGCACCATCCTCGGCTCCTCCCGTGTGCAGCCCGCACATCTGCGGGACGGCGTGGAGCGGGCCAAAGGGCATGTCGCCGAGCTCGGCCTCGACGCGATCATCCCGATCGGCGGCGAGGGCACCCTGAAGGCGGCCCGGCTGCTGTCCGACAACGGGCTGCCGATCGTCGGTGTGCCGAAGACCATCGACAACGACATCGCGGTCACCGACGTCACCTTCGGCTTCGACACCGCCGTCGGTGTCGCGACCGAGGCGCTGGACCGTCTCAAGACCACCGCCGAGTCGCACCAGCGGGTGCTCATCGTCGAGGTCATGGGCCGGCACACCGGCTGGATCGCGCTGCACTCGGGCATGGCCGCGGGCGCCCACGCGATCGTGGTGCCGGAGCGGCCGTTCGACATCGACGAGTTGACCGCCCGGGTGGGCGAGCGGTTCGCCGCGGGCAAGCGCTTCGCGATCGTGGTGGCCGCCGAGGGCGCCAAGCCGCGTGCCGGCTCCATGGAGTTCGACGAGGGCGGCAAGGACATCTACGGTCACGAGCGGTTCGCGGGCATCGCCCGACAGCTGTCCGTGGAGCTGGAGGAGCGCCTCGGCAAGGAGGCCCGCCCGGTGATCCTCGGCCACGTCCAGCGCGGCGGCACCCCCACCGCGTACGACCGGGTGCTCGCCACCCGCTTCGGCTGGCATGCGGTGGAGGCCGCGCACCGCGGCGAGTTCGGCATGATGACGGCGCTGCGCGGCACGGACATCGTGATGGTGTCGCTCGCGGAGGCCGTGGAGACCCTGAAGACGGTTCCGGCGGAGCGGTACGACGAGGCCGAGTGCGTGCTGTGAGCCGTACGCCCAGCTGAGCACTGCCCCCGGTCGCGGACGCGGCCGGGGGCAGTTCTAGTCTGGTGCGGACAGACGGCACGCAATCAGCACGAAACAGGAGCCGCCGGATGGACCACAGCGGGCACGGCATGACGATGGATCTGCCGCCGTTCACGCTGGGACGGGGGCTCGAGTGGTCCGCCGACCCGTTCTTCCTCGTCGGCTGCCTGCTGGCCCTGGCCCTGTACGGCTGGGGCGTGGCGCGGCTGGTCCGGCGCGGTGACCGCTGGCCCGTGGGCCGGACCGTGGCGTTCGCCGCCGGTGTGCTCAGCGTGCTGCTGGTGATGTGCACCGGGCTGAACGACTACGGCATGGTCATGTTCAGCGTGCACATGGTGCAGCACATGGTGATCAGCATGCTGTCGCCGATCCTGCTGCTGCTGGGAGCACCGATCACGCTGGCGCTGCGGGCCCTGCCGGTCGCGGCCCGCGGCCGCAAGGGCCCGCGGGAGCTGCTGCTCGCGCTGCTGCACAGCCGGTACATGCGGGTGATCACGCACCCGGCTTTCACCATCCCGCTGTTCATCGCGAGCCTGTACGCGCTGTACTTCACGCCGTTGTTCGACACGCTGATGGGCTCCATGGGCGGCCACATCGCGATGATGGTGCACTTCCTCGCCGTCGGCCTGGTCTTCTTCTGGCCGATCATGGGCGTGGACCCGGGCCCGCACCGGCCCGGGTACGTGATGCGGATGCTGGAGCTGTTCGCCGGCATGCCGTTCCACGCCTTCTTCGGCATCGCCCTGATGATGGCGTCGGAACCCATGGTCGGGTCGTTCGCGCACCCGCCCGCTTCGCTGGGCATCGACGCACTGTCCGACCAGACGTCGGCGGGCGGCATCGCCTGGGCGTTCAGCGAGGTCCCGTCCGTACTGGTGCTCCTGGCGCTGCTGTTCCAGTGGTACAGGTCCGAGCAGCGTCAGGCGCGGCGCACGGACCGCGCCGCGGACCGGGACGGCGACAAGGAGCTGGAGGCGTACAACGCCTACCTCGCGTCGCTCAACGCGCGCGGCCGATAGGACCCGTCCTCCGGCAACGCACGCGGCCGATGGACCCCGCTCCCCCGCTCTGGCGCCGCCCCGCCCCCAGGGCGGACCATGGGGGCGAGGCTGTGGTCCGGACGGCCGGCGCCCGGCCCGCCGTGAGGAGGGTGTCGCGATGCCCGGTTCCACGAAGGCGATGGGGGTCATCACCATCAGCGGTCTGGTGCTGGTGACGGCCTACACGGTGGCCCTCGGCAGCAACGGCTGGCTGTGGTTCGGCTGGGTCGTCCTGGGACTGATCACGGTGGGGATGGTGGCCTCCCGCACGACCTGAGACGCCGCCACGGGGCGGCGTCGCGCATGGTGCGGTCCCCTACGGCGCGGCGGACGCGCGCACGGCACGGTAGGCCGGGACGCGAGCGCGGTCGCGCCGGGCGACGGGTTCCGGTGCGAGGGCCGGCCCGCGCGCCACCGCGGGCTCCGGGATGACGCTCTCCGGGTCCCCGTGCGGTTCCGGTACGCCTGCGGGCGCCCCGGACAGGGTCTTCGGCACCCGCTTCGCCTCGCGCAGCCGGGTCAGCGGCAGACGGGCCACCAGGGGCTGGCGCTCGGCGGACTTGACGCGGCGCGAGAACCACACGACCTTGCCGTCCGGGCGGCCGTGGACGCCCCAGCCGTCGCTGAGCGCCGCGACCAGGGCCAGGCCGCCGCGGGCGGGGCCCAGCAGGCGCGGCATCCGGCGCTCGTGGTCGGCTACGGCCGCTATCAGGTGCTTGCCGTTCCACCACAGCTCGACCATGCAGGTCTTGTCCTCGGCGTGCTCCACGACATTGCGGAGCAGTTCGGCCACGCCCCGGCACACCGGCTCCACCTGGGGATCGAGGCCCCAGTACCTGAGGTGCGCGGCCACTATGCGGCGCATCTGCGGCACCCGCTCGGGGCTGGCTTCGACCTCCACGAGGTAGTAGCCGGGAACCGTCGGAACGTTCATCGTTTTCGCTCCTCACCCATGAAGCCCACTCTTTTGCCTCACCCATGCGGCGGACGCCGTCCATGGAGCCGAGCCCCGAACACGTAGCGTGAGCAGTTGCTTCTTCTGAGTCGCCACCAGAGTGAACTTTTCTCGCGCCGCGCGCAACAGCAGCGCCAAGGGGAAGCGCCGGGTGGTTGAAGCGCCAACAAGAGCCTTTTGCGGGCGGACGAGAAGATGTCCGGTGAACCAGAGCCGCCAGGCCCTGCCGTCCGAAGGCGAGCGTCGCGATGCTTCTCCCCGACAAGTCGCAGGTCGCCGCACTGCTCAGCCGCTATCGCACGTGGGAGCGGCTGCTGCGCGCGAACCCGTCCAACCGGACGGTCCGCCGGCGATTCGAGGACACCGGGTACACGTTGTGCATTCTCATGGGTCGGCAGAACGCCCTTGAGGCGGTGTGGGCCGCCGAGCGCTATCTGCTCGCGCATGCCAGCTGACACCGGCTGGACCGAGGGCCCTACGCACGGACGCCGACCCGCCTACTCGTTCGTGGAGTTGACGGCGAACAGCGCGCCGTCGGGGTCCCGCAGGATCGCCTCGTCGCTGTCGGACGTGGTGGTCCGTTCGATGACCCAGCCGCCGTGTTCGCCGGTCGCCTCCACGCAGCGGCCGACATCGGCGACGGGGAAGTGGATCTGCCAGCGCGGTCGGACCGTGGGGTCCGCGGCGTCCTCGAGCGCACCGGAGTACAGGCGGGCCACGACGTGCCCTCCGCTGCGCAGCACGACCTCGTCCGCCTCGTACCCGACCTCGCAGCAGCCGCAGCGGGAACCGGCCCATTCCAGGACCTCGCCGTAGAAGATCGCGGCCTCGAAGGCGTCACGCGTGCGCAGCCGCACCCAGGCCGGGGCCTGGGTGCGCCAGCTCTCCCAGCCGGCGAAGAGCTCGCCCTGCCAGACCCCGAAGGTCGCGCCGTCGCGGTCGGCGACCAGGGCGGCCCGTCCGGCGGGGAAGGTGAGCGGCCCGACCGCGACCGTCCCGCTGCGCTCCCGGATGCGGGCGGCGGTGGCGTCGATGTCGCTGACGGCGAAGTACGGCGTCCAGGCCACGACGGCCTGGCGGGTGCTCGTCGGCGTCCCCATGCCCGCCACCGGCACCCCCTCGGAGAAGGCGACGCAGACGTCACCGCCGAGCAGGCCGCCGTCGTGGAACTTCCAGCCGAGCACCCCGCCGTAGAAGTCCTGGGCCGCGGGCAGATCGCGGGCCACCAGACTGACCCAACAGGGTGCCCCGAAGACGGCATCACTGGTGAGTGCCGATCCGGTGCCGGCCGCTGTCGTGTCGTTGTCCATCGGGGCCCTCCAAGCGTTGGTGCGTCTACCCGTATCCATAGCACCAGAAACGGCGTGATTCCGTACGAACCGTACCGAAGGAGCACAACCCTGCCGCCCGTCGGGATGCTCCCGGAACGGGCGGCAGCGCGGCGGGCTCACTTCCGAACCCTCCCGGGGAGTTCGCCCGCGACCCACCACCCATCGGAGTTCCAGGGGATGCGCCGTCGAAACCCCCGGCGCCCGGCGTGCCGGGCCGCACGCCGGGCGGCAGGGCCCGTCTACGGCCGGTCAGGGCGTCCGGCCGGCGATCCCCGCGTCGGTGAGGGCGCAGACGGTGACCGCCGTGACCAGGAACGCGGCCGCCGCGGCGAGCAGCGTGGCCTCGTAGTAGGGCCCGCTCCCCAGGCGCGCGACCAGGTACGCCGCCGCCCCGCCCGCCACCACGGCGGGCACGATCCGCCCCAGCAGCAGGAGCGCGCTCCGCCCCGGCCGGGGCCGGCCCGGGCCCAGCGTGTCCCCCACGGCCCGAACCGCGGCCACCGACGCCATCAGGAGTCCTGCGGCCGCCGCCAGTTCCGGCGTGCCGAAGGCGACCCCGTAGCGCACCGCGAGCGCCGGCACGAGGAACAGGGTCAGCCAGCGCCGCAGCGTATGCCCGGCGAGCCGGACGGCGGGCCCCGGCGGGGCGGCCCGGACCCTACGGGCCGCCAGCCGGGATCCGGCCAGGGCGCAGGCCGCGGCCGCCGCGAGCGGCAGCCGGTCGTCGAGCCGTCCGAGGTTGTAGAGCAACGCCGTGTCGTACACGACGAGGACGAGCACCCCCAGCGACCCCAGCGAGGCGATGAACAGCAGCAGGCCGGCTGCGGACAACGGCCACCGGGAGGGCGCCGCGTCACGTGCGCCCATGAGGGCCATGAGCGGCGGCGTGAGCACCGCGGAGAGGGCACGGAGGGCGATGTCGTCCCAGGTGAACGGGTTGCGGAGCTCCCATTCGACGGCGCAGAAGACGGCCGTGTAGGACGCCGCGGCCAGCGGCAGCAGCGGCGAGCGCACGACCCTCCGGTAGAGGCCGGTGTCGAGCCAGCGGAGGACCGTCGCGAAGGCCAGCAGCACGAAGGGAAGCTCGAGGAACGCCTGGACGCGCAGCACGCAGGGCGCGAGGAGCGACGGGGCGGGGAAGCCTCGCGCGAGCGACCGCAGCGCCTCGTCACCGGTGGCCAGGTCGAACCAGCCGGCGGGCAGGTACCGCGCGACGAACGACGCGTCGCCGCCGTGCACGCGCAGCACGTAGACCGTGAACAGCACTTGGTTGAGCAGGATGACCACGGTCACGGCCGCGAGGGCGGCGAGCGGGGTCGCGCGGCGGCCCGTGTGCCGCACGGCCGTGCCGGGGCCCGCCCGCAGGCGCAGGGCCGGTGCCAGGGAGAGCACGACGGACAGCAGGATCACGGCGTCGACAAGCCCCTCCATCGCCCTCCCTCCGCGCACGCACACGGTAGTCCACGGCGGGATCACGTAGGCCGGGAACGGTTGCGACGGCCCGGCCGGGAACAGACGGTCGGGGGGTGGTTACGGATCGCGACGCATACGCTTACACTGACCGCTCATCCGGACCTTTTGGGGGAGCCGACCCGTGTTTTATTACGTGCTCAAGTATGTCCTTCTGGGACCCCTTCTGCGGCTGGTGTTCCGGCCCCGGATCGAAGGGCTTGAGCACATTCCGGATTCGGGTGCCGCGATCGTCGCCGGCAATCACCTGTCGTTCTCCGACCACTTTCTGATGCCGTCGATCCTGAAGCGCCGCATCACTTTCCTCGCCAAGGCCGAGTACTTCACCGGACCGGGCGTCAAGGGCCGGCTGACCGCCGCGTTCTTCCGCAGCGCCGGGCAGATCCCGGTGGACCGCTCGGGCAAGGAGGCGGGCCAGGCCGCCATCCGCGAAGGGCTCCGAGTCCTGGGCAGGGGCGAGTTGCTCGGCATCTACCCGGAGGGCACACGCTCCCACGACGGGCGCCTCTACAAGGGCAAAGTGGGCGTCGCCGCCATGGCGATCAAAGCGGGCGTTCCGGTGATTCCGTGCGCAATGATCGGTACGTTCGAGGCACAGCCGCCCGGTCAGCGGCTGCCCAGGTTCCACCCCGTGACGATTCGCTTCGGAAAGCCGCTCGAATTCTCGCGCTATGCGGGTCTCGTGGACCAGAAGGCGGCTCTGCGCGCGGTCACCGACGAAATCATGTACGCCATTCTCGAGCTGTCGGGGCAGGAATACGTCGACCAGTATGCGGCGGTCGTCAAGGCCGAGGAGGCGGAGAAGAAGGCCTCCGTGGACAAGCGCCGTGCCTTTCCCCGGCTTCCGCTGAGCTGATGCGCGGCGGTGGCCCCGCAGACGTACGCGTTCACCGAAGGCCGCACCACCACACCGCTTCGCCGTCCGAGGAATTCGCGTACCGCGAAAGCAGCTGGGCGGCCCCGGGCGTCCGGCGTACGGTCCGGGCATGGGACACGCAATGATCATCGGTGCGACAGGACAGATCGGACGTGCCGCGGTCCGGGCACTGGCCGAGGACGGATGGACGGTGACCGCGGCCTCGCGCCGCGGTCGGCACGACGAGAAGTGGCCCGCGGGGGTACGCGCCGTGGCGCTGGACCGCGACGACGACGCGGCGCTCGGTGCGCTGCTGGGCGACGGATGCGACGTGGTCGTCGACATCGTGGCCTACGGGCGGCGGCACGCCCGCCAGTTGCTCACGCACGCCGACCGCATCGGCTCGGCCGTCGTGATCTCCAGCGGCGCGGTGTACGAGGACGCCGAAGGGCGCAGCTTCGACACCCAGGGGGAGCCGGACGGTTCCCCCGAGTACCCCGTGCCGATCCCGGAGAGCCAGCCGACGGTGGCGCCCGGGGACGCGACGTACGGCACCCGGAAGATCCAGCTGGAGCGGGAGCTGCTCGGCGCCGGGGACCGACTGCCGGTGACGCTGCTGCGCGCCGGTGCGATCCACGGACCGCACTCCCCCGCGCCGCGGGAACTGTACTTCGTCAAGCGGAACCTCGACGGGCGGCGCACCCGCATCCTCGCGCACGGCGGCCGCAGCCGCTTCCACCCGGTGAACGCCCGCAATCTCGCCGAACTGATCCGGCTGGCCGCCGCACGGCCCGGCTCCCGGGTGCTCAACGCGGGCGACCCCGAGGCCCCGACGGTCGAGGAGATCGGCGCGGCGATCGACGCCGTGATGGGCGTGCGGACGCGGACGGTGCGCGTGGAGGGAGCGTCACCCGGGTCCGGAGTCGGCCTCACTCCGTGGAGCGCACCGCACCCGATCGTCTACGACATGACGGCGGCCGAGCGGGAGCTGGGCTACCGGCCGGCCGTCGGCTACGCCGACTCGCTCCCGGAGACGGTGAGTTGGCTGGTGGACCAGCTCGGCGGCGGGGACTGGCGGGCGGCGTTCCCGGCCATGGCCCGGGCGTACGATCCGTCGGGTGATCTCTTCGACTACGCGGCGGAAGACGCCTGGCTGGCGCGGCAGGAGGACTAGGTGAGCGAGCACCCCCAGTACACCAAGCTGATCGGGCTGCTGGACGAGCGCGGTGCCGGGTACCGCGTCATCGAGCACGCGCCGGAGGGCGCGACGGAAGCGGTGAGCGCGCTGCGCGGCAACACCCTGGAGCAGGCCGCCAAGTGCATCGTGGTGATGGTGAAGATCGGCAAGAAGGAGAAGCGGTACGTCCTGGCGGTGGTGCCGGGCGACCGCCGTGTCGACCTCTCCGCGGTGAAGGCCCTGTACGGCGGGTCGTACGCCGGTTTCGCGACGCAGGAGGTCGCGGAGCGCCTCGCGGGCAGCGTCAGCGGCACCATTCTCCCGTTCTCCTTCGACCCGGATCTCGAACTGGTCGTGGATCAGGACCTGTTGGAGCACGAGGAGCTGTTCTTCAACGCGGCGCGTCTGGACCGTTCGCTGGCCCTGGACACCGCCGACTACCGGGAGATCGCCCGGCCTCGGACCGAGGCGATCTCCCAGTAGCGCTCAACCGGCTGTGACTACGGCTGCGGCGTGGCGTGCGGGGTGCACGTCACGTCGGCCGAGTCCAGCTTGCCGGTGAGCAGGTAGGCGTCGACCCGGTCGTTGATGCACGGGTTGACCAGACCGGTGACACCGTGCGAGCCCGCGTCCTTCTCGGTGATCAGGCGGGAGCCCTTGAACCGCTTGTGCAGCTCGACGGCGCCGGCATAAGGCGTCGCGGCGTCACGCGTGGACTGGACGATCATGACCGGCGGAAGGCCCTTGCCGGTCCTGACGTTCAGCGGGGTCTGCTGCTTGCTGTGCCAGGTGGCGCAGGGCAGGTTCATCCACGCGTTGGCCCAGGTCATGAACGGGTAGTCCTTGTTGAGCCGGGTGTTGTCCCGGTCCCAGGTCTTCCAGCTCGTGGGCCACTGGGCGTCGGCGCACTCGACGGCGGTGTAGACCGCGTTGCCGTTCTCGGCCGAGGCGTTGCCCGCGGTGTCGGACATGTCCGGGGCGGCGGCGTCGACGAGCGCCTGGGTGTCGCCGGCGACGTACTTGCTGAACACCTGCGCGGTGGGCACCCACGAGGAGTCGTAGTACGGCGCGTTCTGGAAGAAGGAGATCAGCTCGGCGGGGCCGACGACGCCGCCGAGCGGGTGCTTCTTCGCGGTGGCGCGCAGCTTGAGCCACTGGTCCTGGACCTTGGCGCGGGTGTCACCGAGGTGGAAGGTCGCGTCGTTCTTGGCGACCCAGTCCTCCCAGTCCTTCCAGCGGCCCTCGAACGCGATGTCCTGCTCCAGGTTGGCCTGGTACCAGATGTTCTCGCGCGCCGGGTTGACGACACTGTCGACGATCATGCGCCGGATGTGCCCCGGGAAGAGGGTGCCGTAGACGGCGCCCAGGTAGGTGCCGTAGGAGACACCCAGGTAGTTGATCTTCTTCTCGCCGAGGGCGGCCCGGATGACGTCCAGGTCGCGCGCCGTGTTCGGCGTGGTCATGTAGGGCAGCATGTCGCCGCTGCGCTCGGCGCAGCCGTCCGCGTACTCGGCGGCGAGCTTGCGCTGGGCGCGCTTGTCGGCCGTGCTGTCCGGGACCGGGTCCATCTTGGGGGCCTTCACGAACTCCTGCGGGTCGATGCAGGAGATCGGCGCGGAGTGGCCCACTCCGCGCGGGTCGAAGCCGACGAAGTCGTACGCCTTCGCGGTCTTCGCCCACAGCGGGTTGTTGGTGGTGATCCGGCGCGGGAACCGCAGGCCGGAGCCACCGGGACCACCGGGGTTGTAGACGAGCGCGCCCTGGCGCTCGCTCTTCGTACCGGTGTTGCCGATGCGGTCGACGGCGAGCTTGATCTGCTTGCCGAACGGGTGCGCGTAGTTCAGCGGGACCGAGACCCAGCCGCACTGGATGGGCTTCTCCAGCCCCCAGTCGGCAGGACAGTCCTTCCAGTCGATGCCCGCCTTGGCGGCCCGGGCCGCGGCGATCGCGGCACCGCGCGCCTCGCGGTCCTGGCCGGTGCGGGTGTGCGCGCTGGCGGCCGGCGCGGCCAGCGCGCCGACTATGAGCGTGCCCGCGACGAGCGTGCCCGCGGAACCGAGCACGGCGGAACGCCTCGCTCTTCCTGTTCCCTTCAAGTGCTGCCTCCCCTAGGCCGATTGAATCGGCGACAAGATCAGTACGTCGGTCGGACGTCGATCAGTAGGAGGGATCCTGGCGGCTGGTGGGTCCCTGACAACAGGAGAGACGAGGGTTCTTTACCAATCCGATAACCGGATAACGTGTCGTCGTTGAGCGGTGACGCTTCCTCAGGAGACGCGGAACACGGCCACGCGGACGAACCGGACACGAGGGCGCGTATCCGGGCCGGGCGTCCTCCGTGCCGCTCAGCCCAGCGCGTCCAGGGCGTCGTCCATGACACGGCGCAGCTCTCTCGCGTCCGGGGCGACGGCCGTGACCAGGACCGCGGGCCCGGCGAGCGGGGTCACGGCGGCGAGCTCGCCGAGAGGTGCGGCCGGGGGCTGCTGGCGCTCCCACTCCGGTCGTACGACGACCAGCTGGCCGACGGCCCGGTACCCGGCGATGCCGGCGGGTCCGTCCCAACCGCCGGGTGCCCCCGGGCCGCAGGCGAGTTCCTGGTCCAGCAGGGGCCGCCCGGCGCGCCGTACGGTCAGCCGGCTCGTGAGGCGGCCCGGGGCCTCGCCGGTGCGCCCGAGGACCTGCTCCTCGCGCAGCACGAGACGCGCGCCCGGGGCGAGCTCGGCCCGCGTCGTGACCTGCAGCTCGCTGTCACACGCCGAGATGAGCTGCTCCGGCAGCCAGCGCAGCTCGGCGCCGTCGGCGACGTCCAGCCGCACGTCGTAGCGCGCGGGCTCCTTCGCCTGCCCCGGCAGAGCGAGCGTCGCCGCGACCGAACCGACGTGCAGGTGCGCACCCTCGGCGGCCGTGGCCTCCACCCGGAAGTGGTCGCCGCCGAGCGGCCCGCTCATCGCGCCGACCAGCACGACCCGCGCCTGCGGCCCCGCGGACCGGATCCGGCGCAGTGCGATCGGGCCCTCGCCCCGGAGTACCGGCAGGGCGGTTCCGCCGCGGCCGTCCGCGACGGCGGAGATCCGGGCGGTGGCGCCGATCCCCGCGGCGGACAGCACGGCAGACACCGCTCCGGCCTCCGCGGCGGCGCCGGCTGCGCGGTGCGCCGTCCCTCCCGCGCCGTCCATGGTCACGGCGCCGCCCCCGGCGGCCCGGGCCACTGCGACGCTCCCACCGGCCATCCTGCTCACGTCCACGCCGCCAGCCGTGCGCGGACCCAGGCGGCGACCTGGCGCACCCCCTCCTCGGTCCTCAGGGACTGGAGCACCACGGGCAGTTCGGCGCGCTGCGCCCTGGCGTCGGCGGCCATCCGGGCCAGGTCGGAGCCCACGTACGGGGCGAGGTCGGTCTTGTTGACGACCAGCAGGTCGGCGGTGGTCACCCCGGGCCCCCCCTTGCGGGGGATGTCGTCGCCGCCGGCGACGTCGATGACGAAGATCTGCGCGTCGACGAGGCCCTTGGAGAAGGTCGCCGTGAGGTTGTCGCCGCCGGACTCGACGAGGATCAGATCGAGCGGTCCGACCTCGTCCTCCAGGTCCTCGATCGCTTCGAGGTTGGAGGAGATGTCGTCGCGGATGGCGGTGTGCGGACACGCCCCGGTCTCCACGGCGGTGATCCGCTCGGGCGGCAGCACCGCCTCGCGCAACAGGAACTCGGCGTCCTCGCGCGTGTAGATGTCGTTCGTGACGACCGCGAGCGACAGCTCGTCGCGCAGGGCCCGGCACAGGGCGGCCACGGTCGCGGTCTTGCCGGAGCCCACGGGGCCGCCGAGGCCTATGCGCAGGGCGCGTCGGCTCCCGTCGGGCCGAAGGGCATCGGCGCCGACCGCGGCGGGGCCGCCGTGGGCGTGGGAGTGGTCGAGGTGCATGGGAGGCTCCAGTCGTTCGGCCTGTCGTGGATTCTTGCCCGTCGTGCGCGGCGCGAGGACGGACCCGAACCGGGGCGGCTCGCCCGGCGTTCGAGGACGGACCCGGATGCGCGGCCCGTCCGGAGGTCGACGCCGGGCTCCTTCAAGGCGATTCGGTTCTCGGGTCCTGGGTTCCTGGGTTCCTGGGTTCCTGGGGTTCTGGGGTTCTGGGGTTCTGGGGTTCTGGAGGTTCTGAGGTCCTGGGGGCAGGACTCCAGGGCCTACGGGAATGGGTGGGTTCGGCGGGCGGGAGCGCGCCCTCCAGGGCCTGCCGTCGAACTGCCGTCGTCGGCCCGCAGGCCGGGCGGGAGTCCGGCGACGGGCCCTACGAGGCGAACAGCCGCACAGGCCACGCGGCATGCGCCTCCGCCCCGATCTCCAGCAGGGGCGCCGAGGCGGAGGGCAGCGCATCGACACCGTCGTCGACCGTCTTCCGCGCCGCCTCGGCCGCCCGCCGGGCGACGAGGTCGAGTTCCGGCGCGAGCCGCGCCAGCACCGCCGTGGCGTCGAACGGGTCGAGGCTCAGCAGCCGTACCACGGCCGTCGACGGCCCGCTGACGCTCTCGTAGGCCGAGCAGTACGCGGCGTCCTCGCCCCCGAGTCCGGCGGCCCGCGCCGCCACCCCGAGCACGACGGGCTGATGGGCGCCGCGCGGGCGTGCCCGTGCCAGCGCGTCGAGCTCGGGGTGCGGCCATGCCGCACGGGCGGCCCGCATCAGCTGGCGGCCGAGCCTGCGTGCGGCCGTGCGCAGCGCGGCCGACGGGGTACGGGCGTCGCCGGCGTCGTCCAGCGCGAGCGGGTCCACGCCGAGCGCGGCCGCCGCCGCGAGCGCGGCCGACACCACTCCGGTGGTGTGCAGCCGCCCCCGGCAGAAGTCCTCCAGGCTCGCGGCCCCGGTGATCCGTCCGGCGGCGACGGCGGCTTCGGCCCCGCCCGAGTGGGCGTGCCCACCGGCGGGGAACCGGCCGTCGGCCAGGACGAGGAGCGCGGCCCGGCTCATGACGTGCTCGTCATTTCCGTACCAGCCGTTTCAGAAGAGGAAGTACCGCTGGGCCAGCGGTAGTTCGGCGGCCGGTTCGGGCTCGACGAGCTCCCCGTCGATGGTGACCGCAAAGCTGTCCGGCGCCACCTCGACCCGGGGCAGGGCGTCGTTCTGCCGCATGTCGGCCTTGGTCAGTCCGCGCGTGGACGTGATGGCGACGAACCGGCGGGCGAGGCCGAGCCGGTCGGGCAGGTCGTCGTCGAGGGCCGCCTGCGCCACGAAGTTGAACGAGTTCGCGGTCGGAGCGGTCCCGTGGCCGCCGAACATCCGGCGCGGCAGCACCGGCTGGGGCGTCGGGATGGAGGCGTTGGCATCGCCCATCTGCGCGTACGCGATCTGCCCGCCCTTGATGACGAGCTGCGGCTTGACGCCGAAGAACGCCGGTTCCCACAGCACCAGATCGGCCAGCTTGCCGGACTCGACGGAGCCGACCTCGCGGTCGATGCCCTGCGCGATCGCCGCGTTGATCGTGTATTTGGCGACATAGCGACGGGCGCGGTGGTTGTCCGCGCGGTGGTCGCCGGTCAGTGCGCCGCGGCGGCGCTTCATGACGTGCGCGGTCTGCCAGGTGCGCAGGATGACCTCGCCGACGCGGCCCATGGCCTGCGAGTCCGACGACATGATGGAGATCGCCCCGAGGTCGTGCAGGATGTCCTCGGCCGCGATGGTGGTGGGCCGGATCCGTGATTCGGCGAACGCGAGGTCCTCGGGCACCGCCGGGTTGAGGTGGTGGCACACCATCAGCATGTCGAGGTGTTCCTCGACGGTGTTGACGGTGTGGGGGCGCGTCGGGTTGGTGGAGCTGGGCAGCATGTTCGGCAGCGACACGGCCGTGATCATGTCGGGCGCGTGCCCGCCGCCCGCGCCCTCGACGTGGAAGGCGTGGATGGTGCGGCCCTTGATGGCGGCGAAGGTGTCCGCGACGAAGCCGGCTTCGTTGAGGGTGTCCGTGTGGATGGCCAGCTGGGCGCCGCTGTCCTCGCAGACGCTCAGACAGGCGTCGATGACGGCCGGGGTGGCGCCCCAGTCCTCGTGGATCTTGAAGCCGAGCACGCCGGCACGCAGCTGGGCGTGCATCGACTCGGCGGACATGGTGTTGCCCTTGCCCAGGAAGCCGATGTTGACGGGACTCGACTCCATCGCCTCGAACATCCGGGCGAGGTGCCAGGAACCCGGAGTGATGGTGGTCGCCTTGGAGCCCTCGGCCGGTCCCGTTCCGCCGCCCACGAGGGTGGTGACACCGGAGGCGAGCGCTTCCTCGACGATGGTCGGCGAGATGAAGTGGATATGGGTGTCGATGCCGCCCGCGGTGACGATCCTGCCGTTGCCCGCGATGACTTCGGTCTCCGGGCCGATCACCAGATCGGGGTGGACCCCGTCCATGGTGTCCGGGTTGCCGGCCTTGCCGATCCCGGTGATCCGGCCGTCCCTGATGCCGATGTCGGCCTTGACGACGCCCCAGTGGTCCACGATGACGGCGCCGGTGACGACGGTGTCGGGGGCGCCCTGCGCACGCGGTGTGCGGGCCTGCCCCATCGACTCGCGGATGACCTTGCCGCCGCCGAACACCGCCTCGTCGCCGGAGCGGCCGGGGCCGCCGCAGCGGTCCTCCTCGATCTCGACCAGAAGGTCCGTGTCGGCGAGCCGGATCCGGTCGCCGGTGGTCGGCCCGAACAGGTCGGCGTACGCGGCACGGGAGAGTTGTGCGCGGGACGGTTCAGACATCGAGGGCACCTCCGGTCTCACCGCGCAGCCCGGGCACGATGCGCCGGCCGGCCAGGGGCACGAGTTCCACGTCGACGGGGATGCCGGGCTCGAAGCGCACGGCGGTGCCCGCGGCGATGTTGAGCCGCCGGCCGTGCGCGGCGGCACGGTCGAAGTCGAGGCCGGGGTTGGCCTCGGCGAAGTGGTAGTGGGAGCCCACCTGGATGGGACGGTCGGCGGAGTTGAGCACCGTGAGGCGCGTCGTCCCGCGGCCCTCGTTGATGAGGACGGGCTCGTCCGCGAGAAGGATCTCTCCGGGAATCATGCGGGCCCCCTCAGACGATCGGCTCGTGGACGGTGACGAGCTTGGTGCCGTCCGGGAACGTGGCCTCGACCTGGACGTCGTGGATCATCTCGGCGATGCCGTCCATGACATCGTCCCGGCTGAGGATCTTCCGGCCCGACGACATGAGATCGGCGACGGTGCGGCCGTCGCGGGCGCCCTCGAGGATGTGCGAGGTGATGAGGGCGACGGCTTCGGGGTGGTTGAGCTTCAGTCCGCGAGCCCGGCGCTTCTCGGCCACGTCGGCGGCCACATGGATGAGCAGGCGCTCCTGCTCATGGGGGGTCAGATGCACGGGTCCCACCTTCAGTCCTCGCTCCGGACCGTGCGGGGTCCGGTCGCCGCGGCCACCGCGACAGGCATGGCTGTGCTGCACAACGAATGCGCGCGATCATGCGCATGAGCAGCTACAAAACCCCAGGTGGCGTGGGGGTGCAGGCTAGTTCGAACGAGTTTCAGGGACGTTAACCAAGCTTTGGCCATGCCATGACCGTCCGCTGGCCGTCTCCATACCCGGACACATCGGGGCATCCGACGACGGCCCTCCCGGGCACCCGCGCGGCGGCATCCGACCACGGAACGCCCGGGCGCACGGGAAACTCCCGGGGGAACTCCGTGAGGCGACGGGCGCGTTCAGTGCGCCGCCGGCGCGCGTACTCGGCGGGCTCCGGTCACGCGACCGCTCCCTCCGGGCCCGCGGTCAGCGGATCTCCGGCCCCCGGTGTTCGGCCGCGATGCCGAAGCGGTGGCGTTCGCCCGGAGCGGACGAGCCCATCGAGCCGATGGACGAAACGGAGCTGACGGCCTGCTCCTCCGACGCGTCCTGCACTCCGCCGGCCGCCTCCAGACGCTCCAGGTCAGCGGCGGAAACCAGGGCGACGAGCGGCTTGCCGTGCCGGGTCACGACCACGCGCTCGCCGCCGTAGACGACGCGGTTGATCAGATCGGCGAGCTCGGCACGTGCTTGCGTCACCGGAATCTCGTAGGCCATGCTCCCCACATTACGTCATGTACGTCCTGTACATTTTTTACAGAAGCCGAGGTCCGGGGGCGCCCGCCACCGGACTGCGGCACCCGCCCCGAGAAAGGCATGCCATGCACCGACCGGCCGCCCGTCACGTACTGCCCGAGTTCACCGAGCGCACCGCCACGGGGCAGCGCACGATGGACCCCTACTCGCGGCTTCTGGAGGAGCGGATCGTCATCCTGGGCACGCCGGTCGACGACACGACGGCCAACGATGTGATGGCGCAGTTCATGCACCTGGAGTACGCGGCGCCGGACCGCGACATCTCGCTGTACATCAACTCCCCCGGCGGCTCGTTCAGTGCGATGACGGCGATCTACGACACCATGCGGTACGTCGGCTGCGAGGTGGAGACGGTGTGCCTGGGGCAGGCGGTCGGGGAGGCCGCGATCCTGCTGGCGGCGGGTGCGCCCGGCAAGCGCTCCGCACTGCCCGGAGCGCGCATCGTGCTGCGCCAGCCATCGGCGCCGGAGCCCCTGCAGGGCCGGCCGGACGACCTGGACATCCATGCGCGCGAGCTGCTGCGGGCGCGGGCACAGTTGGAGGAGATGCTGGTCCGGCACACCGGACGCGAGCCCGAACAGGTCGCCGCCGACATCGAGCGCGACACGGTCCTGGACGCCGCGCAGGCCGTCGCCCACGGACTGATCGACGCGGTGGTCCCGAGCCGCAAGACTCAGCGTCCCGCACACGGTGCGAGGTGACGCGCCGATGCTGCCGCCCGAACTGCCGCCGCTGCCCGCGCTGACCCGCGCCGAGGCCGAGCTGATCGACCGTTATCTGGAGGTCGTCGACCTGCTGGGCCGCATCAACCCCGCTCGCGCCGAGCGCACCTACGGCGGTCTGCGCGCCGCCCAGGCCCTGGTCGGCAAGGCCACGGCGCTCCGCGACGCGCTCACCCTGATGCACCAGCGCGGCGAGTCCGAGGTGCACGGTCCCACGCTGGTAAGGGCACTGCGCGTTCTCGACGGCGAGCGGCGCGCCGCCCGGGTCACGCTCCCGCCGGCCTGACTCCTCCGGCAGGGCGGACCGACCCGCGACGAACAGGGCCCGCGAGGGACCGGACTCCACGACGGGCCCGACGCACGCACGCACGACCGACCGGACCGAACCGGACCGAACTGAACCGGACCGAGGGCACCCCGGAATCGGACGAACTGAGTTGACGACCCGTTCGGAACCGACCCCGACACGTCCGGAAGCGATCCGAAACGCACCAGACGGGTTACCCCCCGATGGCGTAATCGGCCATCGACGCGATGGACGAACAGAGTTGCTCGATCCGCGTACAACTCACGTGGAATCTCACGCTCCGCCGCTGGTCCGGGGGTCATCGACACCCTCCGTGATGTTCGAAAGGTGTGGTGTCCACCCGAACAGACACATCGTGAGTAGCCTCACAAATGCCCGGCAGAACTCGGAATTCGCGCCTTTCGTGCGTGAAGATCCCTTCCGACGACAAGACCCCGCCACCGCGGCGGGGCGGTCCGGGCGGACGCCGAGTCCTGCCGCCGCCCGGATACCCGGTCGACAGATGTGGATCGGCAGGAGTGGAGGACCCAGCACGGCGGGCCGGCCGGAGCGATCCGATCGGTCCTTGGGGTGAAGCCGCGTCAGCGGCCGGGCATCTTCGCCTGCCCGAACCCGACAGGTCATCCTTCACAGGCGGCTGACGAAGGGTTGCGCATGACTGCGCTGAATCGCGTCCCGTCACTCCTGGGCCGGGCCGGCACCGCATCGGCTCTCACGCTGGCCGCCGTCGGCGGCACCATCGTGGTTCCGGGGGTCGCTGCCGACGCCGAGGCCGCCACGTTCGGAGCGAGGGCGCTCCAGGTGGCGGCGTCCAAGAGGGGCGCGCCGTACCAGTGGGGGGCCACCGGACCACGCCGCTTCGACTGCTCCGGACTGACGCTGTACTCGTTCAAGCGCGCGGGCAAGAAGCTCCCGCGCACGGCCGCGGCGCAGTACAACAGGACCCGCCATGTCCCGGCGTCCCAGCGCCAGCAGGGCGACCTGGTCTTCTTCCACTACGGCTCGAGCGTCTACCACGTGGGCATCTACGCCGGGAAGGGAAGGATCTGGCACTCCCCGAAGACCGGGGACGTGGTCAAGATGTCGAAGATCTGGACCAGGAACGTCTGGTACGGGCGGGTGCGGTGACCCTCGGGCGCCGGCGCATCCGCTGAAGCCGTGGCGCGGGTGGTGGCGACCCCTACGGGGGCCCCTGCCCGCGCCGGCGGTAGGAGACGGGCCGACCCGGGAACCCGTCTCCTCATGCCGGACGTCCGATTCGTGACGGCGCGACGGGAAACACCCCTCGAGCGCGCCGACCGCAACTTCTCCGAGCTTCTGCAGGAGCTCAGAGTCACCCAGACCGGGGTGCAGATCCTCTTCGCCTTTCTGCTGACCCTGGCTTTCACCCCTCGATTCCCCACGCTCGACGGCTTCGAGCGGGCCACCTACGTCACGACGCTGCTCCTGGCGATGCTGTCCGCCGCGCTCTTCACGGCGCCCGCAGCGCTCCATCGCTTCCTGTTCCAGCAGCACGCCAAACGGCAGATCGTGCGTGTCTCGTCGCAGTTGTCCCGGGTGGGCCTGGGCGCCCTCGCACTGGCGCTCACCGGCTCGGTGCTGCTCGTCGTGGACGTCGCGGCGGGGCGGACCGGAGGCGTCGCCGCCGGGTGCGGGACCCTGCTCGTGTGCGTCCTGCTCTGGGGCGTCCTGCCGCGGCTGGTGCGGCGCCGGAACATCGCGGTCCGGCCGGCGTCCCGTCCGACGGCACGCGTGCCCGCGCGCCGAGGGCGCCGCCGGTGACGCCTCGGGCCGCCCGGGCGACACGCGGCCTGAGCGACACGGCACCTGGACGGGGCAGAGGAGGCTCCGGGACCTGCCGGGGAGCCCGGGACCCGGCGAGCGCGCTCCGGGCCGAGGTCAGTTCTGGACGGGAACCGTCCAGGGAAGCGCGATCCACACCGTCTTGCCGCCCTCGGGCGTCGGACTGACGCTGAGTCTGCCGCCGTACTCGTTGGCCAGCCAGCGGATGATCACCATGCCGCGGCCGTTGTCCTGCTGCACCGCCGCGGGCAGCCGCTTGGGGAAGCGGGGGTGGCTGTCGGTGACGCCGATGCGCAGCTGCTCGTCGCGCTCCAGCGTCACGTCCACGGTGAACGTGGGCGACTGGCCGAAGGTGTGCTGGACGGCATTGGTGGCGAGTTCGGAGACGATGAGCCGGACCGTGTCGGCCACATCCGCGTCCCCGGGCAGTCCCCATTCCGTGAGGACATTGCTGACGTATTTCCGCGCCGCGGAGACCGAGGCGGGATCGCTCGGCAGAGTGACGGAGGCTTCTTGGTGGTCTGCCATGGCGACGTCGTCCCTTTCCCATCGGGGCCGGACTCCGACACGTGGCGGATGGTTCGATACGGCCCCGGACCGGTGCTGTCGCCAGACTGCCACTCGCGCGCCGATCAGGGAGCGCATCCCCTGAGAATGCATATATCTGTCGCTCGAAGCGGTGAACTCTGCGACGAGAGAGCGTATTTGACCCATACCGTGTGGCTTCCTCTACCGTCGGCGGGTGAGCCGCCGCGGTGTCGGCCGGAAGGAGACGGCCCATGCAGCACGGTCCCGCGGTGCGCCGCCGCAAGCTCGGCGCGGAACTGCGTGCGCTCCGCGACCGCTCGGGGCTCACGAGCGGTGAGGCCGCCCGGCGCGCGGGCTGGCACCAGTCGAAGGTGAGCCGGATCGAGACGGGCCGCAGCGGTGTGAAGCAGGCCGATGTGCGGCTGCTGCTCGACATGTACGGCGTGGAGGACATCCAACACCGGGAACTTCTGGTCGCGTTGGCGGGCTCCGACGACGACGGCGGGCGGCGTCACTGGTGGCACGCCTATCGCGGGCTGCTGCCACCGGCATACCAGGACTTCATCAGTCTGGAGGCACAGGCCTGCGGAATGCGCACGCTGGAGAACTCCGTGGTGCCGGGCCTGCTGCAGACCCCCGACTACGCCCGCGCGGTGACCCGGGCCTCGCTGGGCGGCCTGCCGGAGCGGCAGATCGAGGCGCTGGTCGACGTACGGCTGGCGCGTCAGGACGTGCTGCGCGGCGATCCGCCGCTGGAGTTCAGCGCGATCCTCGACGAGGCGGTGCTGCGCCGGCAGGTGGGCGGGCCCGGCGTGATGGCGGCGCAGCTGAGGCATTTGGCGAAAGTGGCGTGCCTGCCGCATATGCGGATCCAGGTATTGCCCTTCACGGCGGGCGCCCATATCGGCCAGACCGGCGCTTTCGTTATTTTCTCATTTCCGCACATTGCCGATCTGGACGTGGTTGTTCTCGACCACTTGATGAGTAGTCTCTACCTCGAACGGAAAGAAGACCTCAGGGCATACACCGAAGCCTTCAACTCTCTTCGGAATCACGCCCTTTCACCCACGGACTCATTGGACTTCATCGCCGGGATGGGTGACGGCGCATAGGGAGGCACCATGACCGCTCTGCCTCGGCACGTTCCGTCCAGCACATCGCTGGCCCCCGTCGGCTGGCGGCGCAGCAGCCGCAGCACGGGCATGAACAACTGTGTGGAGACGGCCGAGCTCGGCCCGGGCCCCGCGGCGGGCCTGCTCGCCGTCCGCGACTCCAAGAATCCCACGGGGCCCGCCGTGCTCTTCTCGGCCGCCGCCTGGGGGACCTTCCTCGACGGTCTGCGCTGATCCCCGGGGTCAGCGGGGCGCGGTACGCCCGATCACGCGCACGGCCTCGGCGATCTGCTCGTCGGTGAGGTCCGCCCGGGCGGTCAGCCGCAGCCGCGAGATCCCGTCCGGCACGGACGGCGGCCGGAAGCATCCCACGGCCACCCCGGCCGCGCGGCAGTCGGCCGCCCACTCCACGGCCTCCTCGGGCGAGGGCGCCCGCACCGAGACCACCGCCGCGTCAGGGCGCACCGCCTCCAGGCCCGACGCGGTCAGCCGCTCGTACAGCTCGGTCGCGACGGCCCGGGCGCGTGCGGCGCGTCCGGGGTCGCGGCGCAGCAGGCCGAGGGCGCCCAGCGCGGCGCCCGCGGCCGCCGGTGCCAGGCCGGTGTCGAAGATGAAGGTACGAGCCGCGTTGATCAGGTGGTCGATGACCGGGGCCGGTCCGAGGACGGCACCGCCCTGGCTGCCGAACGACTTCGACAGGGTGACCGTGGTGACCACGTCGCAGTCGCCCGCGAGACCGGCCGCGAACGGCGCGCCGCGGCCTCCGTCGCCGAGCACGCCCACGCCGTGTGCGTCGTCGACGACCAGCCCGGCGCCGGCCTCACGGCAGGCGGCGGCGAGCCCGCCGAGGGGGGCCGCGTCGCCGTCCACCGAGAAGACGGTGTCGGAGAGGACCACGGCGGGTCCTTCATGGGTGTCCAGCGCCTTGCGCACCGCCTCCACATCGGCGTGCGGCACGACCTGGGTCGTCCCGCGCGCGAGGCGGCAGCCGTCGATGAGCGAGGCGTGGTTCCCGGCGTCCGACACGATCAGCGAGCCGTGCGGGGCGAGCGCGGTGACGGCGGCGATGTTGGCCGCATAGCCGGAGGAGAACACCAGGGCGGCCTCGAAGCCGCAGAAGTCGGCGAGCTCCCTCTCGAGCTGGGCGTGCAGTCCGGTGGAGCCGGTGACCAGCCGGGATCCGGTGGCGCCGCCGCCCCAGCGGAAGGCGGCCTCGGCGGCCGCCTCGGTGACCTGGGGGTGGCGCGCGAGCCCGAGGTAGTCGTTGCTCGCCAGGTCGAGCAGTGTCGACTCCGCACAGCGCGGACGCAGGGTGCGCTCCAGACCGGCCCGGCGGCGCAGACGTGCCTGCTCGTCGATCCAGTCGAAGGGAGATCTCGCCATGGCCGCCTCCGGGGCGTACGAGGGGTTCGCTGTGCAGGAAGAGAGGATGCGCGGTGCGGCCGGGTTGTCCGGCGGCGGGCCCCGCCCGCAGGTACCGCCCCCGTTGTGGGCCGCGCCTCGTTTGTAGGCAGTGCACAGACTGTAGCTCCACGGCCAGCCGCCAAGAATGTGGCAATACCCACACTCCGAACGGTGGGAGTTGTGCGAACTCTCCTTGGCCTGAGTACGCTCCGTAGGCAAGGATCGGCGCCATGGATCTGCTGAACACGCTGGTGGACAAGGGGCTTCGGCGCGAGCTGCCGACCCGCGAGGAGGCGCTGGCCGTACTGGCCACCTCCGACGACGACGTGCTCGACGTGGTGGCGGCGGCCGGAAAGGTGCGGCGTCACTGGTTCGGCCGACGGGTGAAACTCAACTATCTGGTCAACCTGAAGTCGGGCCTGTGCCCGGAGGACTGCTCGTACTGCTCGCAGCGGCTCGGCTCCAAGGCGGAGATCCTCAAGTACACCTGGCTGAAGGCGGACGAGGCGTCCGAGGCGGCCGCCGCGGGTGTCGCGGGCGGCGCCAAGCGGGTCTGCCTGGTCGCGAGTGGCCGCGGTCCGACGGACCGCGACGTCGACCGGGTGTCGCAGACGATCCAGACGATCAAGGAGCAGAACGAGGGCGTCGAGGTGTGCGCCTGTCTCGGCCTGCTCTCGGACGGCCAGGCCGAGCGGCTGCGCGCGGCCGGCGCCGACGCGTACAACCACAATCTGAACACCTCGGAGAGCACGTACGGGGAGATCACCTCCACGCACACGTACGCCGACCGGGTGGACACGGTCCAGAAGGCGCACGCGGCGGGTCTGTCCGCCTGCTCCGGCCTGATCGCCGGCATGGGCGAGACCGACGAGGACCTGGTCGACGTGGTCTACTCGCTGCGCGAGCTGGACCCGGACTCGGTGCCGGTGAACTTCCTGATCCCGTTCGAGGGCACCCCGCTGGCGAAGGAGTGGAACCTCACCCCCCAGCGCTGTCTGCGCATTCTCGCCATGGTCCGCTTCGTCTGCCCGGACGTCGAGGTGCGGATCGCGGGCGGCCGTGAGGTGCACCTGCGCTCCATGCAGCCGCTGGCGCTGCACCTGGCCAACTCGATCTTCCTCGGCGACTACCTCACCAGCGAGGGCCAGGCCGGCAAGCAGGACCTGGACATGATCGCGGACGCCGGTTTCGAGGTCGAGGGCACGGACACGGTGACGCTCCCCGAGCACCGGGCGGCCGGCGGCTGCGGCTCGCAGCAGGGCTCGGCCTGCGGGTCCCACGGCACCGGGGGCTGCGGCTCGCACGAGGACGCGGCCTGTGGGTCCCACGAGGGCTCCGTGTGCGGCTCCGCACCGGCCACCGAGACGTCCGAGGCCCGTACGGACCTGGTCGCGGTACGCCGCCGGGGCGCCGGCACGGACCTCGCGCCCAATGCCTGAGCCGCTCACCCCGGACGTGCTGCTGGCCCTGGACCGGCAGCACGTCTGGCACCCCTACGGCCCGATGCCCGGCCGCCAGGAACCGCTCGTCGTCGAGTCGGCGGCCGGGGTGCGGCTGCGCCTCGCCGACGGCGGGCGTGAGCTCGTGGACGGCATGTCGTCGTGGTGGTCGGCCATCCACGGCTACAACCACCCGGTGCTCAACGACGCGGTACGGGCCCAGCTGGACCGGATGAGCCACGTCATGTTCGGCGGCCTCACCCACGAGCCGGCAGTGGGACTGGCGAAGCGCCTTGTCGACATGTCGCCCGAAGGCCTGGAGCACGTCTTCCTGGCCGACTCGGGATCGGTGTCCGTCGAGGTCGCGGTGAAGATGTGCCTCCAGTACTGGCGTTCGCTGGGCCGCCCCGGCAAGACCCGGCTGCTCACCTGGCGGGGCGGCTACCACGGCGACACCTGGCAGCCCATGGCGGTGTGCGATCCCCAGGGCGGCATGCACGAGCTGTGGTCCGGCGTGCTCCAGCGCCAGGTCTTCGCGGACCGGCCGCCGGTGGAGTACGAGGAGTCGTACGCCGCCCACCTGGACGACCTGATCGGCCGGCACGCGGACGAACTGGCCGCCGTGATCGTGGAGCCGGTGGTGCAGGGCGCGGGCGGCATGCGGTTCCACTCCCCCGCCTATCTGCGGGTCCTCCGCGAGGCCTGTGACGCGCACGACGTGCTGCTCGTGTTCGACGAGATCGCGACGGGTTTCGGCCGCACCGGCGCCCTGTTCGCCGCCGACCACGCCGGCGTCACCCCGGACGTGATGTGCGTGGGCAAGGCCCTGACCGGCGGCTACCTGACCATGGCGGCGACCCTGTGCACGCCGCGCGTGGCGGACGGGATCTCGCAGGGCGAGGTCCCTGTCCTGGCGCACGGCCCGACGTTCATGGGCAACCCTCTGGCGGCTGCCGTCGCCTGCGCGTCGATCGACCTGCTGCTCGGCCAGGACTGGCAGACGGAGGTCAAGCGCATCGAGACCGCCCTGCGGGAGGGGCTCGCGCCCGCGTCGGATCTCCCGGGAGTACGGGAGGTACGCGTCCTGGGCGCGATCGGCGTCGTCCAGCTCGACCACGAGGTGGACATGGCGGCGGCCACCCGGGCGGCGGTCTCCGAGGGCGTGTGGCTGCGGCCCTTCCGCGACCTCGTGTACACGATGCCGCCGTACATCACCGACGGCGAGGACCTCGCCCGGATCGGCCGTGCGGTGTGCGCGGCGGCGAAGGAGGGCTGACATGACCGTTCTGGTGGTCACCGGTACGGGGACCGAGGTGGGCAAGACCGTGACGACGGCGGCCGTCGCGGCGGCGGCGTGCGCGGCCGGAAGGTCGGTCGCGGTACTGAAGCCCGCGCAGACCGGGGTCGGCCCCGGCGAGCCGGGTGACGTGGACGAGGTGATCCGGCTCGCGGGCGGGGTCACGGTGGCCGAACTCGCCAGGTTCCCCGAGCCGTTGGCACCCGAGACGGCGGCGGCGCGCGCGGGGCTGCCACCCGTCGGACCGCGGGAGATCGCCGAGGCGGCGGAAAAGCTCGCCGCCGACCACGACCTCGTACTCATCGAGGGTGCGGGCGGACTCCTCGTGCGCTTCGACGCCGCCGGCTCCACCCTGGCCGACGTGGCCCGGGAGCTCGGGGCGCCGGTCCTGCTCGTGGCGTCCGCAGGGCTCGGCACGCTCAACACGACGGCGCTCACGGCGGAGGCGCTGCGCGCCCGGGGCATCGGGTTGACCGGTGTGGTCGTCGGCAGCTGGCCCCGTCTGCCCGACCTCGCCTCGCGCTGCAATCTCGCGGACCTGCCGGTGTCCGCGGGGGCGCCCCTCGTGGGAGCGGTACCGGAGGGGGCGGGTGCCCTCGATGCGGCCGCGTTCCGCACGGCGGCCCCGGGATGGCTGGCGCCCCGGCTGCACGGCACGTGGGACGCCGAGCGGTTCACGTCCCACGAGGGCCCGTGACGGCCGAAGCCCTCCGGACGCGGCACCGCAGCCCCCGTTCGTAACGGCCGCAGCCCCCGCAAACGGGGCTCCGGCGCTCTCCCGCGGCGCGTCCGCCCGCAGCGGCACGGTTCCGCGACCACCGCGCGCGGTCCTTCCCCCTGCTCCGGGAGGACGCTCCGCACAGTCTCCGGGCGCACCGCACCGGCAGGCGGAACCGCGCCGTCGCGGGGAGGGTCACCCTGCCGTCTCCGGGGGCACAATCCCCGTAGGCCGCCGCTGCCGCCGGGAAAGGGAGGCGCTCCATGCCCTCGAGGAGCCCCAAGGCGTCCAAGGACGCCGTGCACCACCCGTTGTTCGCCCGCTTCTACGCCAAGTTCAGCGTCGCCTCCGAGCGCACGGTCGGCCCGCACCGTGAGGAACTGCTGGCCGGGCTGAGCGGCCGGGTCATCGAGATCGGCGCCGGCAACGGCCTCAACTTCGCGCGTTATCCCCGGGCCGTGTCGGAGGTCGTCGCGATCGAACCGGAGAGTGTGCTGCGCCGGATGGCGCTGGACGCCGCACAGCGCGCCGACGTTCCGGTCGACGTGGTGCCCGGCGCCGCGGAGGCGCTGCCCGTCAAGAGCGAGGCGTTCGACGCGGCGGTGCTCTCGCTGGTGCTGTGCAGCGTCCGGGACGTGCCACGGGCGCTGGCCGAGGTGCGCAGGGTGCTGCGGCCCGGCGGGCAGCTGCGGTTCTTCGAGCACGGACGGGCTCCGAGCGGTGCGATGGTGCCGGTTCAGCGCTCGCTGGACCGCACGGTCTGGCCGCTGCTGTTCGGCGGCTGCCATGTGGCGCGTGACCCGATCGGCGCACTGCGCGGGGCGGAGTTCGAGCTGGGCCCGTACCGGCGGCTGCTCGTGCCGGACAGGGGTCCGCTCCTGCCCACGTCGTACTGCGTCCTCGGGATGGCGCTCAAGCCGGGGAGCCCGGCCCCGTGAGCGGGCCGGGATCCCGTCGGCCCTGGGCGGATGCCGCCCCACCGGCGGTTCCCCGGCTCACCGGCTCCAGTGCCGCAGTTCCTCGGCGATGTCGTGGACCGTCACCTGCCCGTCCTTCACCAGACGGGCCAGGTCGCGCACCTGGTCGGGCGAGGTGACGACCTTGACGCCGCTGGCGACGAGATAGGCATAGGCGACGGCGGACGCGTACAGCGCATTGGAGTGCTCCAGTGCGGGGACGTGGAGCAGCAGTTGCAGCAGCGCGGCGGCACGGGTGTGCGCGTCGTCGTACACGGGCGCGCCGAATATCTCCGCCTCGTGGCGGCTGACGGCTGCGACGAGGGCGCCCCAGTCGGTGACCTGGGGATCTCCGGGTGTCCTACGCTCCGCGATCATGAGGAGCCAGGCGAGGTCGATGCACAGGTCCAAGGTCAGCGACGGCCTTCGCCGTCCGCGCCGAACTCCTCGCTGAACACGCCCTCGTACTGCTGCATGAAGTCGGCCGCCGCCTCGACGAACGTGTGACCGATCTCCCCGGCGTCCTGCTGGACGAGTTCCTCGATGTAGCGGTTGACGCTGATACCGCGGGCCGTCGCTCGGGCGCGGGCCGTTCGGGCGGTGTTCTCGTCCACCCGTACGTTCAGCCGAGTCTTCGCCATACGTCGACGCTAGCGCCGGGGAGCTGGCGCGGGCAAGGGCGGACCGGTGCGGACGGCGCACGCCGCGAAGGGCACGGGCGGACCGGCAGGCGCCGGGCGCGCAGCGGGACGGCCCTGCGGACGGCGCACGCCGGGGCGGTCCGGTGCGGACGGCCCCGCCGCGAAGGGCACGGCCACGGAGGCCGGCTGCAGCCTCCGCCCGGTTCCGGCGAACGCGCTCGCGGACGGCTCCGGCAGTGATCGCTCACCACCCGGAAGGCCGTATGTCCCTTGCCCCTTACACGGTTTATCCGGGGGACGACGGATATCGGCGTGGCGCACACCACACTACGCTCGGCAGTCAGTGGAAAGCAGAATCACGGGACCCAGGACGGCCAAGACGTAGGAGGCGGCCTTGTCCACACCTGCTGCAGAGACGATTGCCGACCGGCCGGGGGCCGACGGTTTCGCGGCCCGGGCGCGCGGCCTGACGAAGGCGTACGGCTCGGGCGAGACGACGGTGCTCGCGCTCGACTCGGTCGACGTCGACATCGCACGCGGGCGGTTCACGGCGGTGATGGGCCCGTCCGGCTCGGGCAAGTCCACGCTGATGCACTGTCTGGCCGGCCTCGACACGGTGTCGGCGGGACGGGTTTGGCTCGGGGACACGGAGATCACCGGCCTGCGCGACCGGGAGCTGACGCAACTGCGGCGCGACCGCATCGGCTTCATGTTCCAGTCGTTCAACCTGATCCCCACGCTGAACGCGGTGGAGAACATCACCCTTCCCATGGACATCGCGGGCCGCTCCCCCGACCGGGAGTGGCTGGACCGGGTCATCGACACGCTCGGACTGCGGAACCGGTTGAAGCACCGCCCGGCCCAGCTGTCCGGTGGCCAGCAGCAGCGCGTCGCGTGCGCCCGGGCCCTCGCGTCCCGGCCGGAACTCATTTTCGCGGACGAGCCGACCGGCAATCTGGACTCGCGCGCGGGTCTGGAGGTCCTCGGGTTCCTGCGCGAGGCGGTCGACGCGCTCGGCCAGACCGTGGTGATGGTGACCCACGATCCGAATGCGGCGGCCCGTGCCGACCTGGTGCTGTTCCTCGCCGACGGCAGGATCGTCGACGAGATGCCCGAACCGACGGCGGAGGCGGTGCTGGAGCGGATGCGTCTGTTCTCCACCGGACACGACCGGCCGCCGGCGGACCGCGGAGCCGATCTGCTCGGCCAGGACTGAGGCGGACGCACGTGCTCAAGGCGACACTCCGGAGCTTCCTGGCCCACAAGGGCCGGCTGATGCTGTCCGCGCTGGCCGTCGTGCTGTCGGTGGCCTTCGTCGCGGGCAGCCTGATCTTCTCGGACACGGTGACCCGCACCTTCGACCGTCTGTTCGCCTCGACGGCGGCCGATGTGACCGTCAGTCCGAAGACCGACCTCAGGGAGCGGGTGCCCTCGGGGGCGATCCCGAGCGTGCCCGCGAGTCTCGCCGACCGCATCGCGAAGGTGGACGGGGTCGCAGCCGCCCATGTCGACGTCAGTGTCGAGAACATCACCGTCGTCGACGCCGGGAACCGGCAGGTGGGTCCCACGACGGGCGCGCCCACCATCGCCACCGGCTGGCAGGTCACCCCGCGCAGCCCGGTGAAGCTGACCTCCGGACACGCGCCGCACGGACCCGGCGAGGCGCTGCTCGACGCGGACACCGCCGCCCACAGGCACCTCGGCGTCGGCGACACGATGACGGTCCTCGCGCGGCCCGGCTCGTTCAAGGTGCGGATCGTCGGCATCGCCACCTTCACCACGACCAACCCCGGCGCGGCTCTCGTCTTCCTCGACACCCCGACCGCGCAGAAGAAGCTGCTGGGCAGCACCGGGACGGCGACGAGCGTCTCGGTCGACGCGGCGAAGGGGGTGACCGACGACCGGCTGAAGCAGAACGTCGCGAAGGCGATCGGCTCGGCCTACGACCTCAAGACGGCCGGCGAGCAGGCCAAGTCCGCCACGTCACGGCTCGGCGGATTCCTGAAGGTCGTCAAGTACGTGATGCTCGGCTTCGCCGGGATCGCGGTGCTGGTGGGCGTGTTCCTCATCGTCAACACCTTCTCGATGCTCATCGCGCAGCGGACCCGCGAGCTGGGGCTGCTGCGGGCGCTCGGCGCGGATCGGCGCCAGGTGCGGCGTTCCGTGCTGACGGAGGCGCTGCTGCTGGGCCTGGTCGGTTCCACGCTCGGCCTGGCCGCCGGCATCGGCCTCGCGTTCGGGCTCATCAGCCTGATGGGCTCCTTCGGGATGAACCTGAAGTCCACGGAGATCGTGATCGGCTGGGGAACCCCTGTCGCCGCGTACGCCGTGGGGGTCGGGGTCACCTTCGTCGCGGCGTATCTGCCGGCCGGGCGCGCCGCACGGGTCTCGCCGATGGCGGCTCTCGCCGATGCCGAGGCCGCCGGGGCCGGGCGGCCGTTGCGGGTGCGGGCAGTCGCAGGTGCGCTCGTCGGCGCCGGTGGTGCCGCCGCGCTTCTCGGATGTGCCGGTGCCGACCGGACGACGACGGCGGCACCTCTGCTCGGTCTCGGCGTCGTGCTGACGCTCGTCGCCACGGTGATCGCGGGGCCGCTGCTGGTGCGCCCGGTGATCAGGGTCCTGGGCGGCGCGTTCCCCGCCGTCTTCGGCTCCGTCGGGCGGCTGAGCCAGCGCAACGCCCTGCGCAATCCACGGCGCACCGGTGCGACGGCCGCCGCGCTGATGGTGGGACTCGCACTGGTCGGCGGGATGTCCGTGGCGAGCGCATCGATGAGCAAGTCGTTCGACCAGCGGATCGACAGCACCCTGGGCGCCGACTTCGTCGTGCAGAACAACCAGTTCCTGCCCTTCCCCCGGGAGGTCACCGACAAGGTGAAGGCCACCGGCGGCGCGGGCCTCGTCGTGCGGCAGCGGAACACGGCGGTCGCGGTGAAGCTGCCGGACGGCCGGCGGGTCACGACGTCCGCGGCGGGCTTCGACCCGCGACTCGACGACGTCGAGCACATGACGTACACGGCCGGGAACACCGCGGCCGCGCTCGCGCCCGGGCACATCGCCATGGACCGTGACTTCGCCGCGTCCCACCGCGTCCGGCTCGGTACCAGGCTGGCCGTGGAGTTCCCCGGGAAGCGCACGGGTGACCTGACGGTCGCCGCGCTGACCGAGCACAGCGGCACGGGCGGCTTCGCCATGCAGGGCGGGCTGTTCCTCGGCCTCCCCACGGCCGAGAAGTACGTGCCCGGCGGCGAGGACTCCGCGCTGTACGTGAACGCCGCCCCCGGGACGGGCGCGGGCACGCTGCGGGCCCGGCTCGACCGGACGCTGCGCCCCTATCCCCAGGTGCAGGTCCGTAACCAGGCCGACTACAAGAAGCTGGTGCACGACCAGATCGCCGTGCTGCTGTACCTCGTGTACGCGCTGCTCGGCCTGGCGATCGTCATCGCCGTGCTCGGCGTGGTGAACACGCTCGCGCTGTCCGTGGTCGAGCGCACCCGTGAGATCGGGCTGCTGCGGGCCATCGGTCTATCCCGCCGGCAGCTGCGCCGGATGATCCGGCTGGAGTCCGTCGTGATCGCGGTGTTCGGGGCGGTCCTCGGGCTCGGCCTCGGCATCGTCTGGGGGCTCGCCGTCCAGCGGGTCCTCGCCCTCCAGGGCATGACCGCGCTCGCCGTTCCGTGGACCACGATCACGGCGGTGGTGACCGGTTCCGTGGTCGTGGGTCTGGCGGCGGCGCTGCTGCCCGCGCTGCGCGCCTCACGGATGAACGTGCTGGCGGCCATCGCACACGAGTGACGGGAGAGGTGATGGCACGTCCGTTCCGTTTCGGCGTCAATCTCGTCGAGCCGGCCCCGCGCGACGACTGGCGCGCGAAGTGCCGGCGTGCCGAGGAGCTCGGCTACGACGTGATCCAGGTGCCCGACCATCTGGGCATGGCGGCGCCGTTTCCGGCGCTGGTCGCCGCGGCCGAGGCCACCGAGCGGCCCCGGGTGGGCACGTTCGTGCTCAATGCCGGGTTCTGGAACCCGACGCTGCTGGCGCGTGAGGTCACGACGACGGACGCCCTGACCGGCGGCCGGCTGGAACTGGGCCTCGGCACGGGGTACGTACGCGCGGAGCACGAGGCGGCCGGCCTGCCGTACGGGTCGCCACGCGCACGCGTCGACCATCTGGCCCGCACCGTGGAGGAATTGGAACTTCTGCTGGCGCCGCCCGAGGGTGGGGGCAGCGGGCAGCGGGTGCCGCTGCTGGTCGGCGGGAACGGCGACCGGGTGCTGGAACTTGCCGCCCGGTACGCCGACATCGCCGCCTTCACCGGGGCACGGAGCGTACCCGGGAGCAGGACCGGGACCCTGGTCCCGATCAGTGCGGAGGAACTGGACGAGCGCGTGGCCGCGTACCGGCGCCTCGCCGCGGGGCGGGCCGAACCGGCCGAGCTGAACCTCCTGGTGCAGACGGTCGTCGTCACACAGGACCGGCGCGCCGCGGTCCGGGACGCGCTGTCGCTGGTGCCGCATCTGACCGAACCGCAGGTGCTGGACCTGCCCATCCTGCTCATCGGGACGGTGGAGCAGATCATCGGCCAGGTGCGGGCGCAGCGGGAGCGGTACGGATTCTCGTACCTCACCGTGCTGGAGCCGTACATGGAGGCGTTCGGCCCGGTCGTGGCCGCCCTGCGCGGGCAGTGAACCGCTCGCCGCCGGCAAGGAGCCGTCCACACTGCGGAATTGGTGCCAAGCCCGGCACCCGTGGTGGTGGGATGGCACCATGAGTGATCTTCGGACGAGGCCCGCCGGGCCCGACGACCTCGATGCGGTGCTCGCCTTCTGGAAGGTGGCCGCCGAGGGGACCAGCATCAGCGACGACCGTGCGGGGGTCGAGCGGCTCGTCGCCCGCGACCCGGAGGCGCTGATCCTCGCCGAGCGCGACGGGGTGCTGGCCGGCACGGTCATCGCCGGGTTCGACGGCTGGCGCTGCCATCTGTACCGGCTCGCCGTTCACCCCGGGTATCGGCGGCAGGGCATCGGCACGGCGCTGCTCACGGCGGCGGAGGAACGTTTCGTACGTCTCGGGGGCCGGCGCGCCGACGCGATGGTGCTCCAGCGGAACGAGACCGCGCACATCGCCTGGCGGGCCGCGGGGTACGCACCCGAGGAGAAGTGGCGCCGGTGGGTCAAGCCGCTGGTGGACTGAGCGGGAACCGCAGGGACCGGCGGGCGCGGGCCGCCGGTCCCTGCGGCTCCGCGAGGTGTGCCGCTGCGGTTCGCTCTTTGCGATCCTCCCGGCCCTGGCCGATCATGGGACGGAGGTGACCCGATGACCGAAGTGCTCCTCCTCGTAGTCGCGATCCTGCTCTCCCTCACCTGTGGAGCCTTCGTCGCGGCGGAGTTCTCGCTCACGACGGTCGAGCGCAGCGAGCTCGAAGCGGCGGTCGCACGGGGCGAGCGCGGCGCGGCGGGCGCGCTGAAGGCCGTGCGGCAGCTGACCTTCCAGCTGTCGGGGGCACAGCTCGGGATCACGGTCACCAATCTGGTCGTCGGCATGCTCTCCGAGCCGTCGATCGCCAGGCTCATCGCTGCGCCGCTGGAGGACCTGGGCCTCTCGCGCGCGACCGCGGACTCGGTCGCGCTGGTGATCGGTACCGCGCTCTCGACGGTCTTCCTGATGGTGGTCGGGGAACTGGTGCCGAAGAACTGGGCGATCTCCTCGCCCCTGGCGATGGCCAAGCGCGTCGGCACCCCGCAGCGCTGGTTCAGTGCCGCGTTCCGGCCCTTCATCACCCATCTCAACAACGCCGCCAACCGTGTCGTGCGCCGTCTCGGCCTCGAACCCGCCGAGGAGCTTGCGTCGGCGCGGAGCCCGCAGGAGCTGGTCGCGCTGGCGCGGCACTCGGCGAAGCAGGGCGCCCTGGAACCCGACACGGCGGAGCTGTTCGTGCGCACCCTGAACCTCGCCGACCTGACCGCCGAGAACGTGATGACGCCGCGCGTCCAGGTGATCGCCCTGGATGCACAGGCCACCTGCGAGGACGTGGCCAACGCGACCCGGGCGACGGGCCTGTCCCGCTTCCCGGTCCACCGCGGCGGACTCGACCAGGTCGTGGGTGTGGTGCACATCAAGGACGTGCTGGCCGTGCCGGCCGAGCGTCGGCCCCACACCCCCGTGTCCGAGCCGATGCGTGACCCGTTGCTGGTCCCCGAGTCGCTGACCGTGGACCGGCTGCTCGACCGGCTCTCCGAGGGCCGCACCATGGCGGTCGTCATCGACGAGTACGGCGGCACGGCGGGCGTGGCGACCCTGGAGGACATCGTCGAGGAGGTCGTGGGCGAGGTGCGGGACGAGCACGACCCGCACGAGACCCCGGACCTGGCCCCGGCCGGTCAGGACGCGGACGGGCGCACGCTGTACTCGGCGGACGGGTCCGCGCGCACCGACCAGCTGGCCCGGGTCGGGATGCGGGTGCCCGACGGGCCGTACGAGACGCTCGCCGGTGTGGTCGCCACGCTGCTCGGCCGGATACCGGCCGTCGGCGACCGCGTCGAGATCGCCGGCTGGCGGCTCGACGTCGTCGACGCCACCGGGCACCGCGCGGCGCGGGTGCTGCTGCACGCCCCGGCGGCGGATGGCGAACGGCCGGAGGGAGACCGATGACCCTCGTCCAGCTGTTGATCGGCCTGGCGACCCTGGTCGCCAACGCCTTCTTCGTCGGCGCGGAGTTCGCGCTGATCTCCGTGCGCCGCAGCCAGATCGAACCGCGGGCCGAGCACGGCGACCGTCGGGCGCGCAGCGTGCTGTGGGGCCTGGAGCACGTGTCCGCGCTGCTGGCGGCGGCGCAGCTCGGCATCACCCTCTGCACGCTGGTCCTGGGTGTGGTGGCCGAGCCGGCGATCGCGCATCTGCTCGAGCCACTGTTCCACGCGGTCGGGATTCCGCAGGGCCTGATCCACCTGATCTCGTTCGTGATCGCGCTGACGGTGGCGACGTATCTGCACATGCTCTTCGGCGAGATGGTCCCCAAGAACATCGCGCTGGCCGAGCCGGTGCGCACCGCGCTGACGCTGGGGCCGCCACTGGTCACGCTGACGCGCACCGTGCGGCCGGTGATCTTCACCGTCAACACCTTCGCGAACGCCCTACTGGCGCTGTTGCGGGTCGAGGTGAAGGGCGAGGTGGCGGCGACGTTCACCGACGACGAGCTGGCGCGCCTGGTGAAGGACTCCGGAGACGCGGGGCTGATCGACGACCGGGCGCAGGAGCGGCTGCACGACGCGCTGGAGCTGGGGCGTCGGCCCGTCGAGGACGTCGTCCTGCCACTGGAGCGGATCGTCTACGCGCGCGTGGGCGTGACCCCCGAGGAACTGGAGCGGCTCTCGGCGGAGTCCGGGTTCTCCCGGTTCCCGGTGGTGGACGAGGGGCGGCGCATCGTCGGCTATCTGCACGTCAAGGACGCGCTGGACGCGATGCCGCGCGATGTGCCGTTCCCGGTCCGGGACATGCGGCCCATCGCGCGGGTCCGCGAGACGACCCCGCTCGACGACGTACTCACCGCCATGCGCGGCAGCAGCACGCATCTGGCGGCGGTACTGGGTACGGACGGCAGGCTCGCCGGTCTGGTGACGATGGAGGACGTCCTGCAGGAGCTGTTCGGGCAGCGGGTGTGAGGCGGGGCCGCGCCGGTGGCGGTGTAGGGCCCGGCCCCCTGCCTGCGCCATGCGGATCGGGCAGGGGGCCGGTCCGGGCCGGGTGCCGCCTACGGGCTTTCGGCCGAGTGCGGGAATGCGCCCGGCTAGGCCGCCGGGGCCTGCGCCTTCTTCGTCTGCTTCGGGCGCTTCGGATGCCCCGGAGCGGTCGTCTCCGTGATCCCGGGACCCGGGGCGCCGGCATTGGCCGCGCCGATCGCGGTGAGCACGGCGAGCAGGGTCGCGAACCCCGCGGTGGCGAGCGCGGCGGGCCAGTCCACGTCCAGGAGGTTGGTGGCCCGGGCGACGAGAACGGCGGCGAGCGACTGGGCGAAGGTCCGGATGGCGCGCTCGGCGGTGGCCTTCCAGAAGGCCGCGGTGAAAAGACTGCTTTGTGACATGTCCCTGGCATACCGCGCGCGGAGGCCGAGGGCCAGGGTGTCGCGCGCCATTCGATGGCCGATCTGCGCCACGACCGGACCGACTCCCCATCGGACCGACCGGACGGTATGGGCTGCGAACCGCGGGCTACGGCGCGGTAGCATCGTCTCCGCCATGACGATCGATGCCAATTACACCAGTCTTGTCGCGGTGGGCGACAGCTTCACCGAAGGCATGTCCGACCTGCTGCCGGACGGCTCCTACCGCGGCTGGGCCGACCTGCTCGCGGCCCGTATGGCCGCGCGGACACCAGGTTTCCGCTACGCCAACCTCGCCGTACGGGGCAAGCTGATCGGGCAGATCGTCGACGAGCAGGTCGAGACGGCCGCGGGGATGCGCGCAGACGTCGTCACCCTGGTCGGCGGACTCAACGACACCCTGCGGCCCAAGTGCGACATGGGCAGGGTGCGCGGACTGCTGGAGGAGGCCGTGGAGCGGCTCGCGCCCTCCTGCAAGCAGCTCGTCCTGATGCGCAGCCCGGGCCGGCAGGGACCCGTCCTGGAGCGGTTCCGCCCCCGCATGGAGGAGCTGTTCGCCTGCGTCGACGAGCTGGCCGCCCGGCACGGCGCGGTGGTCGTCGACCTGTACGGCTCCCCCGCGCTCTCCGATCAGCGCATGTGGGACGTGGACCGACTGCATCTGACGGCCGAGGGGCACCGGCGGATCGCCGAAGCCGTCTGGCAGAGCCTCGGATACGCGCCGGAGGACGACTGGCAGGCGCCGCTGCCGTCGGCGGCGGCACCGAGCTGGGCCTCCCGCCGGGCGGCCGACGTGCGGTTCGCGCGGCAGCACCTGGTGCCCTGGATAGGTCGGCGGCTCACGGGACGCTCGTCGGGCGACGGACGCCCGGCGAAGCGGCCGGAGCTGCTGCCGTACGAGACGGGCGGGACGACGGGCGCGTAGGGCGCCGACCGGGTCCGACGAGCTGGACGACGGGCGCACAGGGACCGCCGGACCGGTTCCGACGAGCTGGACGACGGGCGCACAGGCACCGCCGGACCGGTTCCGACGGGCGGTCTTCGCCGCGGCCCGCCGTCCACCATCGGCCTCGTAGCTTCCCACGAACCGGACCATGGCGCTGGCCTGCACGAACCGCCAGTAGAATCCATTCACGTGACTGCTGCGTCTTCGAAGCCCCGCATCCCGAACGTCCTGGCCGGCCGCTACGCCTCGGCCCAGCTCGCCACCCTGTGGTCTCCCGAGGAGAAGGTGAAGCTGGAGCGCCGGCTCTGGCTCGCCGTGCTGCGCGCCCAGAAGGACCTGGGCGTCGAGGTGCCGGACGCCGCCATCGCCGACTACGAGCGCGTGCTCGACCAGGTCGACCTCGCATCCATCGCCGAGCGCGAGAAGGTCACGCGCCACGATGTGAAGGCCCGCATCGAGGAGTTCAACGCCCTCGCCGGCCACGAGCACGTCCACAAGGGCATGACCTCGCGCGACCTCACGGAGAACGTCGAGCAGCTCCAGATCCGCCTCTCCCTGGAGCTGGTGCGGGACCGCACGGTGGCCGTCCTGGCGCGGCTCGGCAAGCTCGCCGGTGAGTACGGGGAGCTCGTCATGGCCGGCCGCTCGCACAACGTTGCCGCTCAGGCGACGACCCTCGGCAAGCGCTTCGCGACCGCCGCGGACGAGCTGCTGGTCGCGTTCGGCCGGGTGGAGGAGCTGCTGGGCCGGTACCCCCTGCGTGGTATCAAGGGCCCCGTCGGCACCGCCCAGGACATGCTCGACCTGCTCGGCGGGGACGCCGCCAAGCTCGCCGAGCTGGAGCGCCGGATCGCCGGGCACCTGGGCTTCGCGCAGGCGTTCACCTCGGTCGGCCAGGTGTACCCGCGATCCCTGGACTACGAGGTCGTGACCGCGCTGGTGCAGCTGGCGGCCGCCCCCTCGTCGCTCGCGAAGACGATCCGGCTGATGGCCGGGCACGAGCTGGTCACCGAGGGCTTCAAGCCGGGCCAGGTCGGCTCCTCCGCGATGCCGCACAAGATGAACACCCGCTCCTGCGAGCGCGTCAACGGCCTGATGGTGATCCTGCGCGGCTACGCCTCGATGACCGGCGAGCTGGCGGGCGACCAGTGGAACGAGGGCGACGTGTCCTGCTCCGTCGTACGCCGGGTGGCACTGCCGGACGCGTTCTTCGCGCTCGACGGCCTCCTGGAGACGTTCCTGACCGTGCTCGACGAGTTCGGCGCGTTCCCGGCCGTCGTCGCACGGGAGCTGGACCGCTATCTGCCGTTCCTCGCGACCACCAAGGTCCTGATGGGTGCCGTGCGCGCGGGCGTGGGCCGTGAGCTCGCCCACGAGGCCATCAAGGAGAACGCGGTGGCGTCGGCGCTGGCGATGCGCGAGCAGGGTGCCGAGCGCAACGAGCTCCTGGACAAGCTCGCCTCGGACCAGCGCATTCCGCTGGACCGCGCGCAGCTCGACGCACTGATGGCGGACAAGCTGTCCTTCACGGGCGCCGCGGCCGACCAGGTGGCCGCCGTCGTCGGCCGTGTCGAGGACGTCGTCAAGCAGCACCCGGAGGCCGCCGGTTACGCGCCGGGGGCGATCCTCTGACAAGCGGCGGCGTTCCGCCCCGGCTCACCGCGGCCGACCTGGAGGCCGCCCGCGACCGCCTCGTGCCCGACGTGGTCGCGGACGGCCTCCGTGTGCTGTTCTGCGGCATCAACCCCGGACTGATGACGGCGGCGACCGGTCATCACTTCGCACGGCCCGGCAACCGCTTCTGGCCGGTGCTGCATCTGTCCGGGTTCACGCCGCGGCGGCTGCACCCGTCCGAGCAGCGTGAGCTGCTGACCTACGGGCTCGGCATCACCAATGTCGTGGCGCGTGCCACCGCACGGGCCGACGAACTGACCGCCGACGAGTACCGCGACGGCGGCCGCATCCTCACCGCGAAGGTGGCACGGCTCCGGCCGCGCTGGATCGCCGTGGTCGGTGTGACGGCCTACCGCGCCGCCTTCGGCGACCGCACCGCCCGCATCGGACCTCAGGAGCGCACGATCGGCGGAAGCCGGGTCTGGGCGCTGCCGAACCCCAGCGGGCTCAACGCGCACTGGACCGCCGCCACGATGGCGGAGGAGTTCGCACGGCTGCGCGCGGCGGCCGCGGAGGACCGGGACACGTCCGGCGGATCGTGACGGGCCGGAGCCCCCGGCCCGCTCCGCGGGGCGCCCCGGCTCAGGGCTTCCGGGCGACCGCGCCGAACTGGGCCACCAGCGGCGGCTCGGCGCCGTCCGCGTCCGCGGTCGCACGCCAGCGGGCGCAGGAGACGAGGCCCGGCTCCAGGAGGTCGAGGCCTTGCAGGAACCCGCGCACCTCGGCACTGCTGCGCGCCGTGATCGGCGGAGTGGCGTTCTCGTTCCAGAACCGCATGGCCTCCGCGTTGCCCTCGCCGCCGAGTTCCAGGGTGGGGTGCGTGATCACGAGATGGCTGCCCGACGGCACGCCGTCGATGAGGCGGCGGACGACGGCCGTGGCCTCGCCGGTGTCGAGGATGAAGTTGAGGATGCCCAGCATCATGATCGCGACGGGCTTGTCGAAGTCGAGCGTCGCGGCCGCGGCGCGCAGGATCGCGTCCGGGTCGTGGGCGTCGGCGTCCACGTAGCTCGTCGCGCCCTCGGGTGAGCTGGTGAGCAGTGCCCGGGCGTGGGTCAGCACGATGGGGTCGTTGTCCACGTAGACGATGCGGGCGTCCGGCGCGATGCGCTGGGCGACCTCGTGCGTGTTGTCGACGGTGGGCAGCCCCGTGCCGATGTCGAGGAACTGACGGATGCCCACCCGGCCTGCCAGATGACCGACGGCACGGCCCAGGAAGGCCCGGTCGGCGCGGGCGACCTCGCCGATGCTGGGATACATCGAGGTGACCCGGTCGCCGACCTGCTGATCGACGAGATAGTGGTCCTTGCCGCCGAGCCAGTAGTTCCACACGCGGGCGTTGTGCGCGATGTTGCTGGAGATCCTCTCCCCCGGCATCTGCCCGCTGTTCTCGCTCACGCTCTCTCCTTCGTACGGCCGTTCGCGCGCTCATCGGTCAAGGCCCCATGGTGGCACGCGAGTTGCCGCGGACAGACCGGCCCGTGATCCGCGCAGCACCCTAGGGCGGGTCCGCCTCCGTGACGACGGCGATGAGCTGGAACGGCAGTTCCTTGTCCCACTGCGAGACGCCCAGCGCTATCCAGCGGGCGTGGGCCTCCGAGCGCCACAGGTGCACGTCCGGGACGTGGCCGGACAGCGAGCTCCACGGCTCGGGTATGTCCTCGCCGTCCTCGTGCACCCGCCGTGCGGCGCTCCGGAGGCTGAAGACGTCGGGCTCGCCCCAGCGCAGGGAGAGCAGCGCGCTCAGGCCGTCGCGCTCCGCCTCGTACTGCTCCTCGGTCTCCTCCCGTCGCGTCCCGTCGTCGTCCCAGAAGTCCTCGCTCGTGACTAACTCCGCCAGGTGGTACCCGGGACCGCCGGAGCCCACGTCCGTCCTGCCGTGCTCGGCGGGGAACTCCCGGGAGCACAGCAGATCGATCGTGGCGAGGTGCTGTGCGGTGCTCATGACGTCCAGTAAACCGGCCTCCACTGACAATCGGTGCGGTGCGGAGCGGGACGACCGGGTGCGCCGCGATCGGCAACGGCCGGATCCGGGTCCGCACCTGACGACCGGGATCCGCACGATGCGAACGGGCGTCAGGCGTCGCGCCTGCGCAGGGACCACCATCCGGCGAACAGTGCGGCCGCGGCCCAGGCGGCCGTGACGGCGATTCCGCTCCACGGGCCGAGGCTGCCGGCCGGATGCGCATGGAGCACCTGCTGCCCGGCCTGGTCCGGGAAGTACTGGGCAACGCCCCCGGCGATGTCACCGACCACGAACGACACGACCAGCGTGAACGGGATGAGCAGACCCAGCACGGCCGCGCCGCTGCGCAGCAGCAGGGTGAGACCCGCAGCGAACAGGGCCATCAGAGCCAGGTAGATGCCGCCTCCGAAGCAGGCCCGCAGCGCACCCGGGTGGCTCAGCCCGATGGCGTGGTCGCCCAGGAACGCCTGACCGCCGAGGAAGGCGGAGAAGCTGGTGAGCAGGCCGACGACGAGCCCTGCGGCGCCGATCACGGCCGTCTTCGCGGTGAACAGGAGGCCCCGGTGCGGCACGGCGGCGAGCGAGACGCGCAGGGCGCCCCCGTGGAACTCGGAGGACACGGCGGTCGCGCCGAAGGCGATGGCCGCGATCTGGCCGAAGTTCAGTGCGTAGAAGGCCCCGAAGACCGGGTCGGCCCCCGGGTTGTCGGCCTCGGCCCTGCCCACCGTGGCGTACACGAGCTCCGTGATGGCGAACGTGGCCAGGAAGACCGCGAGGAGGGATATCAGGCTGGCGCGCACCGACCTGATCTTGATCCACTCGGAGTGGAGTACGGCGACGGGTGACATGGTCAGGCCTCCTCGGCGGTGGTGGCGGTGAACTCGGCGGCATCGGCGGTCAGGGCCAGGTAGGCCTGCTCCAAGGAGGCCTGTTCGTCGGCGAGTTCGAGGATCGGGAGGCCTGCCCGTGCGGCCATCGCGCCGATCTCGGCCGCCTTGACGCCCTCGACGAGCCATCGGTCGTCCGCGTCCCTCAGGGGAGCGTGCCCCGCTCGCGTGAGGACCTCGGCCAGTCTGGCCGGTTCGGTGGTGCGCACCCTCACGCGCGGGCTGGTGTGCGCATCCAGGAACTCCTGCATGGGGGCGTCCGCGAGCAGCCTGCCGCGGCCGAGGACGACGAGATGGTCGGCGAACGTCGCGGTCTCGTTCATGAGATGGCTGGAGACGAGCACGGTCCGGCCTTCGGCCGCGAGCCGTCGCATCAGGTCACGGATCCAGATGATCCCTTCCGGGTCGAGTCCGTTGGAGGGCTCGTCCAGGAGGACGACACGGGGGTCTCCGAGGAGCGCCGCGGCGATGCCGAGGCGCTGACGCATGCCGAGCGAGAACGTCTTGATGCGCCGTCCTGCGACGGAGGCCAGTCCGGTCTCCTCGAGGACCTGGTCGACACGGCGCACCGGCACGCGGTTGCTGACGGCGAGGGCGAGCAGGTGGTTGCGGGCGGTACGGGAGCCGTGCGCGGCCTGTGCGTCCAGGAGGGCGCCGACCAGCCGCAGCGGCTCGGCGTACGACGCGTACGGCCGGCCGCCGACCGTGGCGGTGCCCGACGTCGGCCGGTCGAGGCCCATGACGAGGCGCATCGTGGTGGACTTGCCGGCGCCGTTGGGGCCGAGGAAGCCGGTCACGCGGCCCGGTTCGACGGTGAGGCCGAGTCCGTCCACGGCCCTTTTCGGGCCGTACTCCTTGGTGAGGTCCCTGAGTTCGATGCTGTTCATGGCCTCAGCCTCGCCGCCGCGCCGGGACCCGGGCTTCCCCCGGCCGAGCGGATCGGCTCCCCCGCGCGGGGGAGCCGGGGTGCGTGCCGCCCTGCGACGATGACGGCATGTCACGCTCCCCCGGCTCCTGGCCGTCCCGTATGGTCCGCCCCCTGACGCGTGCGGTCACGTACACCCGGTGGGCGCATCTGCTCGTCGGCTCGGTGTTCGTGTTCGTGTGCGGCACCGCGTATCCGGGCCTGTACGGACTCACGCCCGCCGACTGGGCCCTGATGGCACTGTGGCCGGCCCCGCTCGTCGCGGCCGCGGCGCTGGTCCCCGGTGTGCGGCTCGCGGAGGGGCACCAGGCACTGCTGATGCTGTTTCCGGGCCGGCACGCGCGCGGGGACGCCGACGGGCCCGGCCCCGGCATCCATCCGGCTCCGTCCGAGTCGAGGGGCGATCGGGGCAGGACAGCGGTGTGGATGGTGCTGCGTCTGGAGGCGGGGTTCGCGGCGGCCGTCGTCACCGCGCAGCTGGTGGAGCTGGACATGGCTCTCGTGAGCACCGCTGCGGGAGCGCCCATCGGCGGCGTGACCTACTGGTCCTGGCTGCCCGCCTCGCGCTGGGCGGCCGCGCTGCTCGCGCCCGCGCCGCTGCTGGTGCTGGCGATCGTGGCCGTCGCATCCGGTGCGCTGATGGCCGCTGCCTCCCGCCGTCTCCTCGGCCCTTCCCCGGCACAGCGCCTCGCGGCCCTGGAAGAGCGCACCGAACGTCTCCTCGAACGCAACCGGATCGCCCGGGAGCTGCACGACTCGATCGGGCATGCGCTCACCGTGGCGGTGGTCCAGGCGGGGGCCGCGCGAGCCGCCGCCGATCCGGGGTTCACCGACCGGGCCCTGGACGCGATCGAGGAGACGGGGCGCGCGGCACTGGAGGACCTGGAGCGGGTGCTGCTCGTCCTGCGCGAGGCCGACCAGCCGCCCTCCAGCCGCCCCACGCTCGCCGACGCCGACCGCCTCCTGGCCTCGGCTCGCGCTTCCGGAGCGGAGGTCGACGCGGAGGTCACGGGCCCCGTCGACACCGTGCCCGGCCCCGTCTCGCGCGAGGGCTACCGCATGCTCCAGGAAGCCCTCACGAATGTGCTGCGGCACGCCGGAACGGTCCCGGTGAGCGTCCGCATCGGCGTCGATGCGGAGCGTCTTCGGCTCACCGTGCGCAATGCGCTGCCGGCGGGTTCACCGGTCATCGGCGGCGGAACCGGCAGTGGGCTGCGGGGCGTTCGTGAACGCGCCGCGCTGCTGGGCGGCCGGGCCCACACGGGCCCCGACCGGGATGAGTGGCAGGTGCACGTCGAACTACCGGTCCGGTGATCTACGCTGGACGGATGCCGCTGACCGTCCTCCTCGTCGACGACGAACCGCTGGTCCGCGCGGGTCTGCGCGCCGTTCTGGAAGCGCAGCCGGACATCGAGGTCGTCGGGGAGGCGGCGGACGGGGCGGCGGTGATCCCCCTCGTGCGCAGCCTGCGCCCCGATGTGGTCGCCATGGACGTCCGTATGCCGCTGATGGACGGCATCGAAGCGACCCGCGCGGTGCTGCGTTCCGTTCCGGACCCGCCGAAGATCGTCGTGATCACGACCTTCGAGAACGACGAGTACGTGTCCGGGGCGCTGCGCGCAGGTGCCGACGGCTTCCTGCTGAAGCGTGCCCGGCCCGCCGAGATCGTGAACGCGGTCCGGCTGGTCGCCGAGGGCGATTCGCTGCTGTTCCCGGCGGCGGTGCGCCAGTTGGCCGCCGAACACGGCCGGCAGTACGGCGATCCGGAGGCCAGGGCGGCGATGGAACGGGCGGCGCTGACGGACCGCGAGGCGGAGGTGCTGCGGCTGATGACGCGCGGTCTGTCGAACGCGGAGATCGCCGCGCGTCTGGTGGTCGGAACCGAGACCGTGAAGTCCCATGTCAGCGCGGTGCTGGCGAAGCTGGGCGCGCGCGACCGGACGCAGGCGGTGATCGCAGCGTACGAGTCCGGCTTCGTCGCGCCGGGCTGAGGACACCGCCGGACCGCCGGGCGCGCGGCGCCGGGCGTGGCCTTCCCGGGAGCCGGCCCCGGCCGCCGGCCGGTCCCGTGGTCGCCCGAGGCGTGCGTGACGAGTAGCATCCGGCCAACACGCGCACGAGCTGGGAGGACGGACCGTGGGGCGGCTGACCGGCGGAGATCCGTCTCTGCTGCGGCGGATCAATTCCGCCGTGGTGCTGCATGCGCTGCGCGCGACGGACTCCGCGACCCTCACCGAGATCACCCGGGTCACCGGCCTGTCCCGGCCCACCGTCGAGGGCGTGGTCGAGGATCTCATCGAGGCCGGTCTGGTGGTCGAGGCCGCCGCCGAGGAGGGCGCCGCGCGCCGTCAGGGACGCCCCGCACGCAGGTTCCGCTTCCGGGCCGAGGCGGGGCACCTGCTGGGGCTGGAGATCGGCGCCCACCGGGTGGCCGCAGTGCTGGCGGACCTGGACGGCCGGATGCTCGGCACGGCGGCCCGGGAGGTCTCCGAGACGGCACCCGCGGACGAGCGTCTGGAGCGGCTTCGTACGACAGTGGCGGACCTGCTGCGCCGCGCGGGCGTCGCCCGCGACTCGCTGCGCGCGGTCGGCGTGGGGAGCCCGGGCATCGTGGAGGCCGACGGCACGGTCCGGCTGGGCACCGCTCTCCCCGAGTGGACGGGGCTCCCGCTGGGCGAGCGGCTGCGGCGATCCTTCAAGTGTCCGGTCCTCGTCGAGAACGACGCGAACGCGGCGGCCGTCGCGGAGCACTGGAAGGGCGCCGCGACCGATTCCGACGACGTGGTGTTCGTGCTGGCCGGGCTGAGCCCGGGCGCCGGGTCACTGATCGGCGGGCGGCTGCACCGCGGGTACGGCGGCGCGGCCGGCGAGATCGGCGCGCTGCACCTGCTGGGCCGGGAGGCCGCCCCGGAGACGCTGCTGTCGACCACGGACGAGCCCCTGCACCCGCTCGACGAGCAGGCCGTGGCGGACGTCTTCGCGCTCGCTCGCGAGGGGGACGAGCGGGCCCGCGCGGCCCTCGACCGCTTTCTGCAGCGGCTCGTCCACGACGTGGCCGCGCTGGTGCTGGCCCTCGATCCCGAACTGGTCGTCGTGGGCGGCTGGGCGGCAGGCCTGGACGGCGTACTGGAGCCGCTGCGCGAGCAGTTGTCGCGCTACTGCCTGCGCCCGCCCAAGGTCGCCCTGTCGGTGCTCGGCGAGGCCGCCGTGGCGACCGGCGCCCTGCGACTCGCCCTCGACCACGTGGAGGAGCAGCTGTTCGCGGTGGAGAGCACGGTGACGGCACGCCGCTGACCCCCCTGCATGTCCGGGCAGGCCGGGCTGCACGGCAGGACAGGGCGGCCGGTACTCGTCGTTCGGCACGGATGCGGGCCGCTACGGGGGCGGGATGACGTCGCCGAAGCGCGCCAGGCGCGGCAGCGGGGAAGCCGGGCGGTCAGGAGGCCTGGCGCTCCGGTCCGTGGTGGATCTCGACGCGGCCGCTGTCGCCGAAGGTCAGTCGGCAGGTGTCCGCGCGGTACGTCGCCACCGACACGGCCGCGGTGCGGCCCTCGGCGAAGAAGCGGGTGGTGACCACGAGGACGGGGGCGCCCGGGAGGCGGTCGAGTTCCTTGGCGTCGTCGGCGCGGGCGGAACCCAGCTCGACGGCGCGGTCCTCGCCCTCCGGCTCCAGCCGCTGCAGCTCGCGGAGCACGGCCCGCGCGCGTGCGGTCGCCGAGGGCGAATCGATCGCCGTCAGCGCAGGCACCGACGCGGCCGGGACGTACAGCAGCTCGGCCGCGACGGGCTGGCCGTGCGACGTGCGGGTACGACGCACGGTGTGCACCGTGTCGTCGGGGCCGGTCTCCAGCATCCGGGCGACCGCGGCGGGCGGCACGTCGGTCGTGCAGTCGGTGGGCTGCCAGGCGTCGCCCTGCGCACCCGGCCAGGCGTGCTGTGCGGTGCCGACGTCGACGCCCACGCGCGGCGGGGCGACGGTCGTGCCGACGCCGCGGCGGCGCTGGAGACGGCCTTCGAGTTCGAGCTGTTCGAGTGCCTGCCGCAGGGTGGCCCGCGCCACGCCGAAACGGGCCGCGAGGTCACGTTCGTTGGGCAGGATCTCCCCCACGGCGAACTCGGAGTCGAGTGCCTCCGTGAGGACGGTCTTGAGGTGCCAGTACTTGGGCTCCGGCACCGTGTCGAGCTGCGTGGTCCCCACCCTGTCCTCCGCAATCGCCGCGTCCCGGCAGTGTTTTGCGCCTTTGTTTATTAAAGGTTCCTGCACTATCCCTGCGACCATAGGACGGTCCCCACCCTTGGTCAATACCAATCGTGGACCGGTCACAGCGTGCACAGAGCCGATTCCACAGAGCGTTTATGAGCCGTTCTTGATGGCGGTCCGGACGTCGGACTCCGGCCATCGGAAGGCGGTCGCAAGCCCGCGAAGGCAGCCGCAGACCTCGGGAGCGCAGGAAGCCGGGGAGGGGCTGGGAGAACACGCGAGGCACCAGGGCGGAGCCGGAGGAGACCGCGGAGGAGCCGGGAACACCCGGGACGTGCCCGCCCGGCCCGGGAGAGGCCCCGGGCCGACGCAGAAGGCACCGGACCCAGACCGAAGAGGCCGCGCGCGGAGGCAGGTTGGCGACGGACACCGCACGGAGCCGGTACGGCCGACGCCCGCGCGGAGCGCAGCCCGTCGACAGCGGGACCGGGGTGACCCGCACCAAGTTGCCGCGTGGGTCGTGCGGTTCGCCGTGGTCGACGCCGGACCGGCGCTCCACGCGTCCCGGACGACGCCCTCCGCGCCGGTCACCCGTCCGGGCACGCGGTGGGCGATGCCATGGGCACGGGCCCGGACTCCTCGAAGACCCCGGCCGCGCTGTCGACCGTCACGGCCCCGTTCCGGCCGGGGCCCGGGTCCGGGTCCGGGTCCGGGTCCGCCGTCCAGCCGCGTCCGACGCCGGGACGGGAAACACCCCCGGGGGCTACCCGCCGGTAGTCATTGCTGACAAGCTGTCTATCAGACCGACCGTCCATCAGCGCGTCCCCTCCGAGGAGCAGCATGTCCGCAACGGTCTCCTTCGCCGTCCCGACCCCCCGCGGCCCGCGCGACGTACGCGTCGCCTACCACCGCGCCGGCAGCGGTGACCCCCTTCTGCTGCTGCACGGCATCGGCCACCACCGGCAGGCCTGGGACCCGGTACTGCCCGCGCTGACGGCCGAGCGGGAGGTGATCGCGGTGGATCTGCCCGGCTTCGGCGCGTCGCCCGCGCTGCCCGACGGACTCGCGTACGACCTGACGACGGTCGTGCCCACGCTCGCCGCCCTCTGCGAGGCACTCGGGGTCGAACGGCCGCATGTCGCGGGCAATTCCCTCGGTGGTCTGCTCGCCCTGGAGCTGGGCCGTGAGAAGCTCGTACGCTCCGTCACCGCGCTGTCCCCCGCGGGCTTCTGGACCGAGGCGGAACGCCGCTACGCGTTCGGGACGCTGCTTGCGATGCGGCGCGGTGCACGGCTGCTACCGCTCCCGGTGGTCGAGCGGCTGTCGCGCACCGCGGCCGGGCGCGCCGCGCTGACGGGCACCATCTACGCCCGCCCCGGGCGCCGTTCACCCGAGGCCGTGGTCGCCGAGACCCTGGCGCTGCGCGACGCCTCCGGCTTCGAACAGACGATCGCTGCCGGACGCCGGGTGCTCTTCACCGACGACGTCCCCGGGGTTCCGGTCACCGTCGCCTGGGGCAGCCGGGACCGGCTGCTGCTGCGCAGGCAGGGTGTCCGGGCCAAGCAGGCCGTCCCCGGGGCCCGGTTGGTGCGGCTGCCCGGGTGCGGCCACGTCCCGATGAACGACGATCCGGCCCTGGTCGCCCGGGTCATCCTGGACACCAGTCGCTGACCGTCCGGGGCTCAGCACCCCGGTCCCCAGGGCCACTCCGGCGGCGACGAGCGCGCTGCCGGCGGCCTGGGCGGCCCCGTAGCCACCCGCGCCGACGACCGGCGCGGTGCAGGCCGCCGCGACCGGGATGAGCCCGGAGAACAGCGTGGCGCGCTCGGCACCGATCCGTTGCATGGCGGCGTACCAGCAGACGAACCCGATCACGGTGACGACAGCCGCCTGCCAGAGCAGTGCCGCGGTCTGCGTCGCGTCCGGCACCCGGAGCGAGTCCCGGCCGTCGGCGAGCAGCGCCAGGCCTCCGGACTCGGCGGCGGCGACGCCGCACACCGTCGCGGACAGCAGCTTCGGGCCGAGTACGCGCAGGACGGGGACCGCCAGCACGGCGAAGCCCACCTCGCCGACGAGCGCGCACAGGGAGTACGCCAGGCCCGGCGCGTCGGTGCGGCCCCACCCTTGGACGGTGAACGCTCCCCCGGCGACCAGCAGTCCCCCGTACAGCGGGGCGCGCAGCGGCCGGCGCCCTTCGACCAGGGGCACGACCAGGGCGACGGCGACCGGTGCGCAGCCCACGAAGACACCCGGTACGGCCGGTTCCGCGGTGCGCTCCGCGGCAAGCACGGCGAGGTTGAAGCCGACCATGCCGACGGCGGCGAGCAGGGCGAGGCGGCCCCACTGCCCGGGCGAGAGCCGGCGCAGCGGCGCGGCGCCGGCGCGGCCGAGCCAGGGCAGCAGCAGGAGACAGGCCAGCCCGTAGCGCAGGAACTGCCCGCCCGCGTACGGGTAGTCGCCGAGGAGGCTGTTGGCGGTGAAGGACCCTCCGACGAGGGTGCAGGCGAGGGCGGCGAGCATCGCGCCCCGCAAGAAGATCGCGTCCATGGCACCGACGCTAGGAACGCGCACGGCCCGGTTTAAGGTCCACTTCCATGACGTCGTCGGGGACCAATCCGGGTGCCGGTGGAGCGTCGTGGACCGCCGCCTGGGAGCTGCTGCTGCCAGCCGCGTCGGCCCCGGCGCGCCGCCGCGGCCGCACACTGCAGTCGGCGCTGCGCGAGGCGGTGCGGTCCGGGCGGCTGGCGCCGGGGACGCGCCTGCCGTCGAGCCGTGACCTCGCGGCCGACCTGGGGGTGTCCAGGGGCCTGGTGACGGAGGCGTACGAGCAGTTGGCCGCGGAGGGCTATCTGCGCAGCGGGCGGGGCGCGGGCACCTGGGTGGGCGGCGCGGCGCGGGCCGCCCGCCCGCGCGCGCGGGACCGCGCTCCCCGTCCGCTAGGGGTGCGCACGGACTTCGTTCCCGGCTCCCCCGACCTGTCGCTGTTCCCGAGGGCGGCGTGGGGCGCGGCGCAGCGCGCCGTCCTGGCCGACCTGCCGCACCATGCGCTGGGTTACCCGGATCCGCGGGGGCTGCCCCGACTGCGTACCGTGCTCGCCGATCTCCTCGTACGGCGCCGGGGCGTCGTCGCGGACCCGGAGCGGATCGTCGTGTGCTCGGGGGTGGCGCAGGCGTTGACGCTCCTCGGATCCGTGCTCCACGCGCGCGGGGTGCGCGCCGTCGGGGTGGAGAGCCCCGGCAGCCCCGAACACGGGGCGCTGTTCGCGTCGGCAGGGGTGTCCACGACCCCACTGCCGCTGGACGCGGAAGGACTCGCGCGGGATCCGCTGCACGGCTCGGAAGTGCGGGCCGTGGTGACGACGCCCTCCCACCAGTTCCCCTCCGGCATCGCGTACACGGCACGGCGCCGCACCGAACTGCTCGACTGGGCGCGCTCGGTGGACGGGTGGATCGTGGAGGACGACTACGACGGGGACTTCCGCTACGACCGCGCCCCCGTCGGGGCCCTGCAGGGCCTCGATCCGGAGCGCGTCGCCTACACGGGGTCGGTGAGCAAGGCCCTCGCGCCGGGGCTGCGGCTCGGCTGGCTGGTGGTGCCGGCCGAGCTCGCCGAGGAGGTCGTCGAGCGCAAGCGCACCATGGATCTCGGCAATCCCACGCTGGACCAGGAGGCGCTGGCCCGCTTCGTCGAGCGCGGCGACTACGACCGTCATCTGCGCCGCTGCCGCCGGGTCTACCAGGAACGCCGCGACGCTCTTGTCGGGGCCCTTCAGGAGGAGTTCCCCGGCGCGCGGGTGACCGGGATCGCGGCCGGGCTGCACGTCATCGCCCGGCTGCCCGAGCGCTACGGACCCCAGGAGCTCTTCCTGGCCCGCGCCGCGCAGGCCGGGGTCGCGGTGCGGCCCCTGTCGGCCTACGGCTCCGCGGTGCCCGGCGACGGCACGGTGGGGCTGGTGTTCGGGCATGCGCATCTGCCGCCGGCGCGCATCAGGGAAGGGGTGCGCCTGCTGGCGTCCGCGGCCGGTCCATGACCCCCGACCGCGCGCCCGGTTCCCCAACGGTGGTGGCCGGTTGTTCACTTGGGGTTCGCATGGGCGCTGCGGCGCACCAGTAGTTGTGGCTCTGCACTGTGGTCGGATCCGTCACTGGAGGCTCATCAATGTCACATCGTCCGCCGAGCACGTTCACGGACCGGCGCAGCGTGCTGCGCGGTTCGCTCGCCGCTTCGGCGGCACTGGCACTGCCCGCCACGGTAGGGGCGGCGGCACCCGCTCTCGCCCTCTCGGGCCGCCCCACGGCGGGCTGGGGCGTCCAGGCCGGCGACGTCACCGCGCACTCGGGACTGGTGTGGGTGCGTTCCGACCGCCCCGCCCGGATGATCGTGGAGACCTCAGCGACCGAGTCGTTCCGCAATCCCACCCGCTGGCACGGGCCGCTGCTCGGTGCGGACACGGACTTCACGGGCACGACGCGGCTGCGCGGACTGCCGCCGGGCGAGCAGATCCACTACCGGGTGCTGCTCGCCGACCCGGACGACCCGCGCCGCACCGGAGAGCCGGTCGCCGGAACGTTTCGCACGACGCCGGTGCGCCGCCGCGCAGGCGCGCGCTTCGTCTGGTCGGGCGACCTCGCAGGACAGGGCTGGGGCATCAACCCCGACCTGGGCGGCTACCGGGTCTTCGAGGACATGCGGCAGCTGAATCCGGACTTCTTCCTGTGCAGCGGCGACAACATCTACGCCGACAACCCCATCCTGCCCAGCGTCACGCTGCCCGACGGCCGGGTCTGGCGGAACATCACGACCGAGGAGAAGTCGAAGGTCGCCGAGACCCTGGACGAGTTCCGCGGCGCGTTCCGGTACAACCTCCTCGACGACAACCTGCGCCGCTTCCACGCCGAGGTGCCCACGATCACCCAGTGGGACGACCACGAGGTGCACAACAACTGGTACCCGGGGCAGATCCTCGACGACGCGCGCTACACGGTGAAGGACACCGACCTGCTGGCTGCCCGGTCGCTGCGTGCCTTCAGCGAGTACTTCCCCGTCTCGACGCTTCCGCCGGGCGATGCGGACGGGCGCGTGTACCGGGTGCTGCGGCACGGGCCCCTGCTGGACGTGTTCGTGCTCGACATGCGCAGCTACCGCAACGCCAACTCGCCCGACCGGCAGCCCGACGACACCACCGGCATCCTCGGGGCCGAGCAGCTCGCCTGGCTGAAGCGCGAGCTGTCGCGCTCCCGCGCCGTCTGGAAGGTCATCGCGTCGGACATGCCGCTGGGCCTCGTCGTCGCGGACGGTCCGGCCAACTTCGAGGCGGTCGCGCAGGGAGACCCCGGGGCACCGCTCGGGCGTGAACTGCAGATCGCCGAGCTGCTGCGGCACATCAAGCACCAGCGCGTCACGGGCACCCTGTGGCTGACTGCCGACGTCCACTACACGTCGGCGCAGCACTACGACCCGTCGCGCGCCGCCTTCCAGGACTTCGAGCCGTTCTGGGAGTTCGTGTCGGGTCCGCTGTCCGCGGGAGGCTTCCCCGCCGTGAAACTGGACGGCACCTTCGGCCCCGAACAGACGTTCACCAAGGCGCCAACCCGGGCCAATGTGTCACCGGCCGAGTCCCCGCAGTACTTCGGCGAGGTCGACATCGACGGCGACAGCGGCGAACTGACCGTGCGGCTGCGCGAGCAGGGCGGCGGGGTGCTGTACACGAAGGTGCTCCAGCCGGGTCTGGTGGGGCAGTAGCGTCGAGGCGCCCGTCCGCCGTCGGGTGCCACCGGGCGCGGTACGGCCGTTCGGGTGCCGCGCCCGGCGCGGGCCGGACGACCCGGTCGCGGTGGCGGCGGAGCGCGTCGAGGCCTGTGGTCGGAGCTCGCGGAGCCGTCGGCCGCCCGACCCGCTCCCCGTCAAGCGCTCACCGCAAGAGGGAAGTTGACAAGAGGCACCTGGTGAACGCGCACCGAACTCAAAACTTAAACAAAAGGGACAGATGTATGCTTTACTCATCGGTCACACATCGTTCGTGATCACGCAACACCGTTCCTTCACAGTGGATGCATGAGTGCAGACATGTCTGATGTGAAGCGTACGAGGCACGGCCGCCCGGTCCACCACTGGCGGCGTGATCTCGTCGAACTGGCGGCCCTGTTCACGGCTGTGGCGGTCGCCGACGGTGTGGCGAATCTGGTCGGGCACGGGCCCGACGGCCCCGCGCTGCTGGTCGCGTCGGCGGTCGCGCTGGCCGGCACGGCCGCCTTCCACATCTGGTGGACACGGCACCACGGCCACGCACCGCCGGTGAGCGATACCGGCGCCCGGCCGCTCGCCGCGGGCGAGCAGGCCGGGCCGCACCCGGCGGCACCCGTCGCCGCCGAACCGTCCGGGGAAGGTGCGGGCTCGCTGTGGCGGATGCGGACGACGGTGCGCGACGAACCCGGTTCGCTGGCCGCGCTGTGCGTGGTCATGGCGCGCCGGCGGATCGACGTCCTCACCCTCCAGACGCATCCGCTCGCCGACGGCACCGTCGACGAGTTCCTGCTGCGCGCGCCGGCCGGCCTGTCCGCGTCCGAGATCACCAGGGCCGTCTCCCAGGCGGGCGGCGCCGGCACCTGGATCGAGCGGGCGGACGCCCACGATCTGGTGGACACCCCCACACGCGTCCTGGGGCTCGCCACGCGCACGGCGCTCGACGCCGCCGAGCTCCCGCTGGCGCTGCGGCAGCTGCTGGGCCGCTGCACGATCCGTTCGCTGCCTGCCACCACCGTGAGCGGGCACAAGGATCCCGCCGCCGACGCCCCCGTCGACGGCGCACTGGAGGGGACCGTACTGCGGCTGCGCGCGCCGGAAGGCGGTGCGATCGTGGTCGAACGGCCGTATCTGCCGTTCACGCCCACCGAGTTCGCCCGGGCCCGGGCGCTGGTGGAGCTGGATGCGCGGCTGGGTCCGCGTGTTCCGCGCAGCCAGGACGTGCTGACCCTGGCGCAGGGCAGCGCGATCACCGTGCGCCGGGCGGACACCACGGACGTCGAGGCGGCCAAGGCGATGCACGAGCGCTGCTCCAAGCGCACGCTGAGCATGCGCTACCACGGGCCCGTCGGTGACGCGGACCGCTATCTGAACCATCTGCTCAGCCCGCGCTTCGGCCGCACGCTGGCCGCGCAGACGGCGTCGGGCCGGATCGTCGCGCTCGGCCATCTGCTGTGGGACGGCGACGAGACCGAGATAGCGCTGCTCGTCGAGGACGACTGGCAGCGGCGCGGCATCGGCAGCGAACTGCTCGGCCGCCTGGTGACCATGGCGGTCGAGGCGGGCTGCGAGTCCGTGTACGTGGTCACCCAGGCGTCCAACACCGGCATGGTCGCGGCGATGCGCGGCCTGGGGCTGCCTCTCGACTACCAGATCGAGGAGGGGACCCTGGTGATCACGGCCCGGCTCGACGCGACGCCGGTCAGCTCCCGGCTGCCGTACGACGGGGCTCACGAGCAGAACCGGCAGTTCGTCGCCGAGTGATCCCGGCGGACGGCGGGACGGCTGCCGTCCCGCCGCCAGGTCCGTGGCCCCCCCCGGGCCACGCCCGGGGGGGGGGCCGGCCGGGTGGGGGGGGGGTAGGCCCCCGCGCCACGCCCCCGGGCCCCGTGCAGGGGACGCCCCACGGGCACGCAGAGCGCCAGACCCACG
>NZ_JBSFDP010000013.1:11324-32033 GCF_053593975.1 Streptomyces sp. NPDC002004 | reverse complement strand
GGACGTCCCTCCGGTCGGGGGGGGGGGGGGGCGGGGGGGGGGGGGGGCGGGGGGGGGGGGGGGCGCCCCCCCCCCGCGGGCCTCCCCCCCCCGGCGCGCCCCCCCCCGTCCCCCGCCGCCGCGGCCGCCCACGGCCGTGTCCGGGGGTGGAAGCCCGCCGCTCAGCGCCCGAGGGCCCGGTCCAGGTCACGCCACAGGTCCTCGACGTCCTCGAGACCCACGGACAGCCGCAGCAGGCGGTCGCTGACCCCGGACGAGCGACGGTCGTCCGCGTCGACGATGCGGTGGCTGATGGACGCCGGGTGCTGGATCAGCGTGTCCACGCTGCCCAGGCTCACCGCCGGGGTGACGAGGCGGACCCCGGCGATCACGTCGTGCGGCTCGCCGTGCACCTCGAAGGCGATCATCGCCCCGCCCAGCCGCGGGTAGTGGACACGGGCCACCCGCGGGTCGTCGGCGAGCCGGCGCGCCAGCTCGGCCGCGGTGGCGGACGCCGCACGGACCCGTACCGGAAGGGTCGACAGGCCGCGGAGCAGCAGATAGCCGGCCAGCGGGTGCAGCACGCCGCCCGTCGCGAACCGCACCTGCCGCAGCTTGCGCGCGAACTCCTCGTCACAGGCGACGACCCCGCCGAGGACGTCCCCGTGGCCGCCCAGGTACTTGGTGGCGCTGTGCAGCACGAGGCGTGCCCCGCTCTCCACCGGGCGCTGGAGCACCGGTGTGGCGAACGTGTTGTCGGCGAGCAGCGGCACCGAACCGCAGGCGTGCGCGATCGCGCGAAGGTCCAGCTCCGCGAGGTTCGGATTCGCCGGAGACTCGACCATGACCAGACCGGTGTCTGGACGTATGGCGTCCGCGATGCCCGCGGGGTCGACCCAGGTCACCTCGGAGCCGAGCAGCCCGGCGGTCAGCAGATGGTCGCTGCAGCCGTACAACGGACGGACCGCCACGACGTGCCGCAGTCCGGCGGCGTTGCGGACCAGCAGGACCGCCGTGAGCGCGGCCATGCCGCTGGCGAACGCGACGGCGCTCTCGGCGCCCTCGAGCCGGGCGAGAGCGGTCTCGAACCGGGAGACGGTCGGGTTGCCGAGGCGGGCGTAGACAGGTGGTCCGGTCAGCTCCGCGCCGTCGGTGGCGAAGGCGTCGATCCGGGCGGCCTCGCCCCGGACGTCGTACGACGGGTAGGTGGTGGACAGATCGATGGGAGGGGCGTGCAGGCCGAGCTGCGCGAGATCGTCGCGGCCGGCGTGCACGGCGTCCGTGGCGAGGGCCCGGGGTTCGTCCGGGGCCACCAGGTCGACATCGCGGTCGGCGGCAAGGTCGAGGTCCATGTCCATGCGGAGAAGATTCGGCATACGTCCGGCCCGGATCGCCGAATGACGTGTTACGTTCGGCCGATGGCTGATTCTGTCGTACTCGATCCGGTCGATCTGCAGATTCTGCGGCTCCTCCAGAACGACGCCCGGACCACCTACCGGGACCTGGCCGCTCAGGTCGGCGTCGCCGCGTCGACCTGTCTGGACCGGGTCGCCCGGCTGCGCCGGGCAGGCGTGATTCTCGGCCATCGGCTGCAGCTCGACCCGGCGAAGCTCGGGCGCGGGCTCGAGGCCCTGCTGTCGGTGCAGGTGCGGCCGCACCGGCGGGAGCTGGTCGGACCCTTCGTGGAGCGGGTCCGGGCGCTGCCCGAGGCGCGGACCGTCTACCACCTCACCGGTCCGGACGACTATCTGGTGCACGTCGCCGTGGCGGACGCCGCCGATCTGCAGCGACTCGTCCTCGACGAGTTCACCTCCCGCCGCGAGGTCGCCCGGGTCGAGACCCGGCTGATATTCCAGCAGTGGGAGTGCGGACCGCTGCTGCCTCCGACGCGGAACATGGCGGGCGTCTGACCACGGGCCGGGCCACCGTGCCGATCGAGCCGTATTGATCAACGGGGCGCCCGATCCTGCTGACGCGGCCCCTCCCCGCGTACGAGGATGGCCCCATGTCAGACACGAAGAGCCCGTTGCCCCGTGACGTCGCCGACGCCTACGTCGACGACCTCGTCGCCCTCGATCCGGTCCTCGGCTCCTACCTCGGTGTGAAGGAGAGCTCCGGCAAACTGCCCGACCACTCACCCGCGGGCCAGGAGGCACGCGCGGAGCTCGCCCGGCTGACCCTCGCCCGGCTCGACGAGGCTGAGCGCGCGCCGGGCGCGGACGCGGACATCGAACGCCGCTGCGGCCGTCTGCTGCGCGAGCGGCTCACCGCGGAACTCGCCGTCCACGAGTCCGACGAGGGCCTGCGCGCGGTCGGCAACATGAGTTCGCCGGCGCACTCGGTCCGTGAGGTGTTCACGATCTCCCCGACCGAGACGGAGGAGGACTGGTCGGCGATAGCGCAGCGACTGCGAGCCGTGCCCGAGGCCCTCGACGGTTACCGGGAGTCGCTGGCGCTCGGGCTGGAGCGGAAGCTGTACGCGGGGCCGCGCCCCACGGCCACCTTCATCGAGCAGCTTTCGGAGTGGGCGGACCCGGACGGCACGGGCCGCGGCTGGTTCGAGGACTTCGCGTCGGCCGGCCCCGATTCGCTCCGCGCGGACCTGGATGCCGCGGCGCGTTCGGCGACCGCGGCGGTCGTCGAACTGCGCGACTGGATGCGGGACGTGTACGCCCCGACGATCGAGGGCTCCCCGAACACGGTGGGCCGTGAGCGGTACGCCCGTATGTCCCGTTACTTCAACGGCACGGACCTCGATCTCGACGAGGCGTACGCGTACGGCTGGTCCGAGTACCACCGCCTGCTGGGCGAGATGCGGACCGAGGCGGCGAAGATCCTTCCCGGCGCGGCCACCCCGTGGGAGGCGCTCGCGCACCTCGACGAGCACGGCACGCACATCGAGGGCGTCGACGAGGTGCGCGTCTGGCTGCAGGGCCTCATGGACGAGGCGATCGACGCACTGGACGGCACGCACTTCGACCTGGCCGAGCGGGTGCGCAGGGTGGAGGCCCGCATCGCCCCGCCGGGCGGCGCCGCGGCCCCGTACTACACGGCCCCGTCGGAGGACTTCTCGCGCCCGGGCCGCACCTGGCTGCCGACCATGGGCCAGACCCGCTTCCCGGTCTACGACCTGGTGTCCACCTGGTACCACGAGGGCGTGCCCGGCCACCATCTCCAGCTGGCGCAGTGGACGCACGTCGCCGAGAACCTCTCCCGCTACCAGGCGAGCATCGGCGGCGTGAGCGCCAACGTGGAGGGCTGGGCCCTCTACGCGGAGCGCCTCATGGACGAGCTGGGCTTCCTCACCGACCCGGAGCGCCGGCTCGGCTACCTCGATGCGCAGATGATGCGCGCCGCGCGGGTCATCGTCGACATCGGCATGCACCTGGAACTGGAGATCCCTGCCGACTCGCCGTTCCACCCCGGGGAGCGCTGGACCCCCGAACTCGCACAGGAGTTCTTCGCCGCACACAGCAGCCGCCCCGCCGACTTCGTGGAGAGCGAGCTGACCCGCTACCTCAGCATCCCCGGCCAGGCCATCGGCTACAAGCTCGGTGAACGCGCCTGGCTCCTGGGCCGCGAGAACGCCCGCAAGCGCCATGGCGCCGACTTCGACGCCAAGGCCTGGCACATGGCGGCACTGTCCCAGGGATCCCTGGGGCTGGACGACCTGGTCGACGAACTGTCCAACCTGTAAGCGTCCACCGGAATCGACCCGGCAGGCCCTCGCCCACCCTCACCACGGGCGGGGGCCTGCCACCTGCGGACAAGCCGTTCGGACGGATGCGCTCCGCGGGTGCCGGGGCGGTGCGCGACGACGGCCGGCCGACGCCACTGCGACGGCCCGGGCTCCCGGCGCGCGCCTCCGGGCCGGACCTCCTCGCGCGTCCGTGCTCCGCGAAGCGGGGGTTCAGCACCCGCAGTCGTCCCCGTCCGTCGGTGCCGTCAGGGGGTCGGCGGGCCTGCGGGCCGGACCCTCCCAGGTCTCGTGGGCGAAGCCCTCACGGACCCAGTACTCGAAGCCGCCGAGCATCTCCTTGACCTGGTAGCCGAGTTGGGCGAGGGCGAGGGCGGCGCGGGTCGCGCCGTTGCAGCCCGGGCCCCAGCAGTAGGTGACGACCGGGACGGCCTTGTCGAGCAGCTGCTCGGCCTGCTCCGCGATGAGCGCGGTCGGCAGGTGGACCGCACCGGGCACGTGCCCCTGGTCCCACGACGCGGTGGAACGCGAATCGACGACGACGAACCCCGGGTCGCCGTCGGCTGCCAGTGCGGCGGCGACATCGGACACATCGGCATGGAAGATCAGGCTCGCCCCGAAGTACGCGACGGCGGTGGCCGGGGAGGCCGGCGGGACCCGCAGGACGGGGTTGCCGACGGTCGACTCGGCGGCGGCAGGCACCGGGGTGGTCACGGTCCGCACCTCGGTGGCAGGCACGGGAGTGGTCACGGTCCGCACCTCGGGCGATGCCGGAGTGGGGCCGGGGGCCCGGCAGTGGTGGCGGCTGCGGTCATGGTGTCGGCCCTTCTCGGTCTCACCGTCTCGGCCGGCTGCACGAGCCGCCCGACTTCCTGACCGAAAATCTACGAATCGTGACCGTTTCCCTGAAGGAAGATTCCACGGCACCCCCCTTGTTGGGCCGGTGATTCCCCTGGTATTCCTCGGGGATGACCACGTATTCCCCGGACGCCACGGACTGGCGCATCCTCGAGGTCCTCCAGCGCGACGGCCGGGCGAGTTACACGGAGCTGGCCCGGGCCGTCTCCATGTCCGCGAGTGCCGTGACGGAGCGGGTGCGGCGCCTCGAGGAGGCCGGAGTGATCCAGGGGTACGCCGCGGTCGTGGACCCCGACCGGCTGGGTCTGCCGATCCTGGCGTTCGTGCGCCTGCGCTATCCGAACGGCAACTACAAGCCGTTCCACGACCTGGTCGCGGTGACGCCCGAGATCCTCGAGGCGCACCACGTCACGGGCGACGACTGCTTCGTGATCAAGGTCGCGGCCCGGTCGATGAGCCACCTCGAAGAGGTATCGGGCAGGATCGGCGCCCTCGGCTCGGTGACCACGAGCGTCGTGTACTCGTCGCCCCTCCCCCGGCGCCCGATCGGCCGCTGACCCGCCGCAGCCGCCCGGCGCCGCCCCGTACACCCCGGCTCATCCGCGCTGCCGCACCGTCGACCCCGCCCGCCCCTTCACCACCTCGAGCTGGGCGTGGACACGGCGTCGCAGGTCGGCGACATGGCTGACGATGCCGACGCTGCGGTCGCGTTCACGCAGCGCGTCGAGCACGTCCAGCACCTCGTCGAGCGTCTGGTCGTCGAGGCTGCCGAAGCCCTCGTCGATGAAGAGCGTGTCGAGGCGCACCCCACCCGCCTCGTCCGTGACGACGTCGGCGAGACCGAGCGCGAGAGCGAGGGACGCGAAGAACGTCTCGCCGCCGGACAGCGTCGCCGTGTCCCGCTCGCGCCCCGTCCAGGCGTCCACGACGTGCAGACCCAGCCCCGAACGACCGCGCCCGGTGCGGTCGTCGGAGTGCACCAGCGTGTAGCGCCCGGAGGACATCCGCAGCAGGCGCGCCGTGGCGGCCGCGGCCACCTGCTCGAGACGGGCGGCCAGGACGTACGACTCCAGCCGCATCTTGCGTTCGTTGTCGGCCGAGGTGCCCGCGGCGACCGAGGCCATACGGGCCACGCGGTCGTGTTCCGCGCGCAGCGGCGCCAGGCGGCGCGCAGCCGCCGTGGCCCGCGCGGAGAGCCGGCCCAGCTCGGCGCAGCGCCGCTCGGCCGCGTCACGCACGGAGGCCGCACGGCGCAGCCGCCGGTCGGCGGTGTCCGCCGCCCGGCGGGCCGCGTCGACGTCTGCGGGCGGCTGCGCGGCCGCCTCCGCCGTGTCGGCCTCGGCGAGTACGCCCCGTACGGCGGCCTCCTCGGTCTGCCAGGCGTCGAGCCGGCGCTGGAGTTCCCGGTGACCCGTGTCGTCGACGAGGGCGGCGGCCGCCTCGTCCGGGGTGTCGAACCCCGCACGGAAGGCGGCGTCGGCGAGCCGTGCGTCGGCCTCCTTCAGCCGCTGTGCGGCCTCGCCGACCCGGCGTACCGCTTCGGCCGCCCGGGAGAGCTGTTCGGTCCGCTGCTCCAGATGTCCGGCGCGTACGGCGACGCTGTCCGCGCCACCCTGTGCTCTGGTCAGTTCGCCTTCGAGCACGGTCCTTTCCCTGTCCAGCTGGTCGCGCCGCGAGACGCGGGCAGCGGCCCGCCGGGACGCCTCCTGCTGCTCCGTGAGCCTGCGGGCGTGCTCCCCCTCGGCCTGGGCGAGGGCCTCGCGCGCGGCGTGCAGCCCGGATGCGAGGTCACGCGCCTCGGCGTGCCGCCGACGCAGTTCCCCGGCCTCCTCGGCGAGTCGGGCCGCCGGCTGTTCGCCCGCGGCGGCCGTCGCCGCGGCCAGACCCTCCCGTACGACGCCGAGGTCCCGCTCGGCCGTGGCGCGCTCCGCGTCGGCACGGCGGTGCGCGGCGAGCGCGGCCTCCTCGGTCCGGCGGTCGACGTGCCCCTCGCTGCGGGGCGCGGGGCGTGGATGTTCGGTGGCACCGCACACGGCGCACGGCTCGCCGTCGGTGAGGTTCTCGGCGAGTTCGGCGGCGATGTTCTGCAGCCGCCGCTCCTTGAGGGCGAGCCAGTGCTCATGGGCGCGCGACGCCTGTTCGCGGGCGGCCAGGGCCCGTTCGTGCGCACGGTCGGCCTCCTCCGACAGCCGGTCGCGGCGGCGGGCGGCGTCCAGGCGCGCCTGGGCGGGTTCGAGCTGTCCGGCGAGGTGTTCGGCGTGGGTCGCCGCCTCCTGCGCCGTGTCGATGCGCTCCTGAAGTGCGGTCCGTGCGGCCTCCCAGCCGTCGAGCCAGGCCGCGGCGTCCTGGAGCTGCTCGTCGTCGGCGCGCTCCTGCCGGTCCAAGGTGTCGCGCTCGTCGGCGAGTTCGCCGAGCCGGCGTTCGGCGCGGCGCGCGGATTCGAGACCGCCCAGTTCCTCGGCGGCCTTGCGCGCGGCGGCCGCGAGGCCCGCCGCTCCTGCGTCGCGGTAGGCGTCCGGCAGCACGGCACGCGCGCGTGTCTCCTGGTCGGCGGCCCTGCGGTGCTCCGCATCGGCGGCATCCCGCAGACCGAGGGCGGGGGCGACGGTGTCGGCCTTGCGGGCACGCGCCATCCGCTCCTGGGTACGCCGGTGGTCGTCCGCGCGCGCGTGCAGGCGTGTGGCACGCTCCTGGGCCTCGGCGAACCTGTTTTGAAGCCGCCGCAGTTCGGTGGCCCCGGTCAGCTCCCGCTGCGCCGCGGCCTGCACCGACTCGGCGGCCGTCAGGGCGATGCGGGCGATGTCGAGCCCTTCACGGGCATCGCTGCGGGCCACGGCTGCCCAGGTCAGGACGGACGCCGCGAGGCCCGGGTCACCGGGCGCGGCATCGGGCAGGGCCGGCTCGACGCTGTCGCCCGCCGCCTGCTGCATACGGTGCGCGTCGGCCAGCAGCTCGGCGTCGGCCGCGCGCACGGCGCTCTCTCCCTTGCGGCGCCGGTCGGCGAGATGCTGTTCGACGGCGGCGAAGCGGCGGGTGTCGAAGAGCCTTCCGAGGAGCTTGCCCCGGGCCTCGGCGTCGGCCCGCAGGAAGCGGGCGAAGTCGCCCTGCGGCAGCAGCACGACCTGGCAGAACTGCTCCTTGCTCATCCCGAGCAGTTGGGTGATCTCCTCGCCGATCTCCTGATGGGACCGGCTGAGGTCCTTCCAGGTGGCCGCGGTGGCGTCGTACTCGCGCAGGGCGCTCTGCGCCTTCTCCGTGGTGGTGCCCGCGCCCCGCTTCTTGGGACGCTCCCACGGCGGCTGCCGGGTGAGTTCGAGGCGGCGTCCGGCGACGGTGAACTCCAGGGACACCTCGGTACGCGTCGCCGGGTCGGCGTGGTCGCTGCGCAGAGTGGCTCCCTGGCCGCTCTGCCGGGCGCCCGGCACCGAGCCGTAGAGCGCGTAGCAGACGGCGTCGAGGACCGAGGTCTTCCCGGCGCCGGTGGGACCGTGCAGCAGGAAGAGTCCGGCACCGGAGAGCGCGTCGAAGTCGACATCCTGGCGGCCGCCGAACGGCCCGAACGCGCACAGGCCCAGCCGGTGCAGCCTCACCGTGCCACCTCGCGCTCCACGTCGTCGACACGGACGGCGTCGACGGCCTCCCGCAGCACCGCCCGCTCGTCGTCGTCGGGTCCGGCACCGCGGACATGGGCCACGAAGTCCTCCACGATCTGCTGGTCGTCGCGCCCCTTGAGCCGCTGTGCGTACGACACGTCCGGATCGTCGGGGGCACGCTCCGGGTCGAAGACGAGGCTGAGGGTGTGCGGGAAGCGGGTACTGATCCGGGCCATGGCGTCGGCCGGTCGCACCGGGTCGGTGAGGGTGGCCTCGATCCACGCCTCCTCGTGACGGGTGAGCCGCGGGTCCTCGAGCAGGTCGTCGATGTGCCCTCGCAGACGGGCGAGCGGGCGGGGCACGGGGCAGTCGATCCGCTCGGCGTCGATCTCCCCGTGGGGGCCCAGGTCGATCAGCCACATGCTCTTGCGGTGGTCGGTCTCCGAGAAGGAGTACGCGAGCGGGGAGCCCGAGTAGCGCACCCGCTCGGTGATGGTCTGGCTGCCGTGCAGATGACCGAGCGCGGCGTAGTGGGCGCCGTCGAAGACGCCCGCGGGCACGGCGGAGACGCCGCCGACGGTGATGTCCCGCTCACTGTCGCTGGCCTCGCCGCCGGCGACGAAGGCGTGCGCGAGGACGACGCAGCGGGTGCCTTCGGGGCGGGCCGCGAGGTCGGCGCGCACCCGGTCCATCGCGGCGCCGAGCACGGCCTCGTGCCCGGGCTTGTCGACCGCGAACTCGTCCTTGACCAGGGCAGGTTCGAGGTACGGCAGTCCGTAGAACGCCACGTCGCCGTGGTCGTCGGCGAGAACGACGGGCGTGCCGCACGCGGCGGCCTCCGTCCGCAGGTGGACACCGGCGCGGCCGATGAGCCCGGCGCCGACGCCGAGGCGGCGGGCCGAGTCGTGGTTCCCGGAGATCATGACGGTCGGCACGCCGAGGTCGGCGAGGTGGTGCAGGGTGCCGTCGAAGAGCTCCACCGCGGCGAGCGGCGGCACCGCCCGGTCGTACACATCCCCGGACACCAGCACGGCGTCCACGTCGCGCTCACGCACCGTCGCGACCAGGTGAGCGACGAACTCGGCCTGGGCGTCGAGCATGTTCACGCGGTGGAACGCGCGGCCCAGATGCCAGTCGGATGTGTGCAGCAGCCTCATGATTCCCGAGCCTAACGGGCGGGTCGGACATCACGGGCGGCTCCTCGTGCATCGGGACCGCGCTGCCCTCGCACCGGGGACCGCGCTCCGGGTGCGCCGGGCAGGGCATCAAGTGCCGTGCACCGCAAGCCGCGACCTCATCGGTGACCCACGTCACGCACGCCGAGCATCCGCGGACCCCATGGAACAGCGACGCATATCGGGACACTTGACCGCATATCGGTGCTCATCCGCATCTCCGTCACCTCTCCGTGGCCGCGTCCCCGTACGCCTCCCCGCCCAGTTCGAAGGTGGCCGTGCCCGCCGTGGAGTCGGCGAGCCATGCCGTGAAAGCCGCCACGTCCGCGTCGGGCAGCCCGATCTCCAGCGTGACGTGCTCGCCGTACCGCACGTCACGCACCTCCCGGCCGGTGGCGCGCAGGTCGTTCTGGAGTCTGCCCGCACGCTGGTGGTCGACGGTGACCGTGGCGAGCCGGAAGCGGCGCCGCGTCAGGGTCCCCAGGGTGTCGAGCGCCTCACCGACGGCGCCTCCGTAGGCCCTGATGAGTCCGCCCGCACCGAGCTTGACCCCGCCGTAGTAGCGGGTGACCACGGCGACGACGTACCGCATGTCGCGGCGCAGCAGCATCTGGAGCATCGGCACGCCCGCGGTGCCGCCGGGTTCGCCGTCGTCGGCGGCCTTCTGGACGGCGGCGTCCGCGCCGATCACATAGGCGTAGCAGTTGTGCGTGGCGTCGGCGTGCTCCTTGCGCACGCGCGCGATGAAGCCCTGCGCCTCCTGCTCCGTGGCGGCGGGGGCGAGCGCGCACAGGAAGCGCGAGCGGTTGATCTCGGTCTCGTGCACACCCTCGCGGGCCACCGTGCGGTACTCGTCCTGCATCCCGCCAGCGTATGCGTACGGCGCAGCGGTCCTCGACCTGCCGTCGGCTCCGGGGAATCCCCCGAGGGCGTCGTTCGTTGGCGGATGCAGGCAACAGGCGAACCGCAAGGAGGCAGTGCGTGGACAGCGAGACGGAGACCGTGCGCAGGATTCTCACGGAGCTGGGCGACACCTGGGCCGTCGTGGGGCTGTCCTCGAACCGGAGCCGGGCGGCGTACGGCGTCGCGGAGGTCCTGCAGCGATTCGGCAAGCGGATCGTCCCGGTGCACCCGAAGGCCGAGACGGTGCACGGTGAGAAGGGCTATCCGTCGCTGTCGGCGATCCCCTTCGAGGTGGATGTCGTGGACGTCTTCGTGAACAGCTCGCTGGCCGGCCCCGTGGCCGACGAGGCGGCGGCGATCGGCGCGAGGGGCGTCTGGTTCCAGCTCGGGGTGATCGACCACGAGGCCCGAGCGCGCGCCCACGCGGCGGGCCTGGAGATGGTCATGGACCGCTGCCCGGCGATCGAGATCCCCGCCCTGCGCCGGTCGGACGCCTAGCACCGGGGGCCGACCCGGCCGATACACGTCGTAAGCCGCATCCGGGGACGGATGCGGCTTACGGATGCGGCTGCGGACAAAACAGTCCCCGGTAGTCACCTTCGACATCATGAGCCTCAGTCGTCGCTGATGGCTCCGTGTCCGACGTGGACTGCCGGGGGCCTAGCCAGAGCCGAGAAAAGGGTCTCGAGGGTCGACAGACGTCTCAGTCGACGGTACGGGCTCTCTCCGGTTTTCCGGTGTAATGACCAGTTTCCTCCATATTTGCCGCTAGTCAAGACCCATGCACCCCTGGTCAGAACGAACTGGTCAGCGCCGCACCCGGAACAGCCGGACGAAGGGGCCCTGTCAGAACGAAGGGGAGAGACCCAGGCCGTCCAGGACGACCGCTCCGGAAAGCTCCGCGAGGGCCTTCCCGGGGACGAGGAGCTTGCCGCGGCGGGCGCCGCTGCCGACCAGGGCGTACGAGAGGTCGACGACGGCCGAGTCGACGAGGAGCGGCCAGCCGTCGGGCAGCCCGATCGGCGTGATGCCGCCGTACTCCATGCCCGTCTCGCCCGTCGCGGTGTCCATCGGGGCGAAGGAGGCCTTGCGCACCCCCAGGTGTCGGCGGACGATTCCGTTGACGTCGACACGGGTGGCCGACGGCACCAGACAGGCGGCGAGCGTGGTCTCGCCGGCCCGCTTGCCCGCCACCACCACGCAGTTCGCCGAATGCCCCATCAGCTCGGCGCCGTAGTGCTCGACGAAGGTCGCGGTGTCGGCCCACTCGGGCTCGGTGTCGACGTAGATCAGCTGCTCGGCGGGGACGCTGCCGCGCCATCGACGCACGGCGTCGGCCACCGGGGCGACCAGCCGGTCGAGGCAGTCGGGGGCGGGCCTGGCGTCGTCGAAGCGTCCGATGGGTGCACGCATGGCGGCACGCTAACAGCCGCGCGGGCCAAGGAGGTCCCGCATGTCAGGGGGCCGGCGGAACGGCCACCGCCATAGTCATCTCCATGGGCTCCGCACCGTCGTTGCGGTAGGTGTGCGGGACGTTGGACTCGAAGGTGGCCGAGGTGCCGGCCGGGACCCGGTAGGAGGTGTCGGCGACGACGAGGGTGAGCTCGCCCGCCGTCACGTGCAGCAACTCGACGGTGCCGGTCGGATGCGGATCGGAGTCGCTCCCCTCGCCCGGCATCAGCCGCCAGGACCACAGCTCCAGCGGGCCCCGCTTCTCGGTGCCCACGAGCAGCGTCGTCCGGCTGCCCGCGTCCGTCGACCACATCCGTACCGCCTGCTCCGGCGGGACGAGGCGGACCTGCGGGCCGTGTTCGAAGTCGAGCAGCGTGGTGATGCTGACGCCCAGCGCGTCGGCGAGCTTGACGGTCGTCCCGACGCTCGGGTTCGTGCGGGCCTGCTCGATCTGGATGATCATGCCGCGACTGACGCCCGCCCGGGCGGCCAGCGCGTCCAGGGTGAAGCCACGTTCACCGCGCCAGCGTTTGAGGTTGCGGGCGAGGGACTGCGTGAGCTGGTCGAGGTCCGACACATTCCGTCCAATATTCTGGATGACAGAGTTCACTGCATTGAACTATGGTGTGGTGCACCTGATGGTTCACTGCACTGTACTGCGAGGCCGCCCATGACAGCACTCTTCGCCCTGGCCACCAGCCTGATGTGGGGCCTGGCCGACTTCGGCGGCGGGCTGCTGACGCGACGCATGCCGGCTCTGACGGTTGTCGTGGCCTCCCAGAGCATCGCGGTCGTCGTGCTCGGCGCCGTCGTGACCGCGACCGGAGGGTGGCACGAGGCGGGGCCGCAGCTGTGGTTCGCCGTGGCCGCAGGCCTGGTGGGCCCGGTCGCGATGCTCGCCTTCTACAAGGCGCTCGCCCTCGGCCCGATGGGGGTGGTGTCCCCCCTCGGTTCGCTCGGCGTCGCGGTCCCCGTCGCGGTCGGCCTCGTGCTCGGCGAGCGCCCCGGCATGCTCCAGCTCGCGGGCATCCTGGTCGCCGTCGCGGGCGTCGTCCTCGCGGGCGGACCGCAGTGGCGAGGCGCCCCGGTCCAGCGGCAGGCGGTGGCGCTCACCCTGCTCGCGGCGTTCGGGTTCGGCGCGGTGATGGCCCTGATCGCGGAGGCGTCGACCACGGTCACCGGCCTGTTCCTGGCCCTGTTCGTGCAGCGCGTGACCAACGTCGTCGCGGGCGGCACGGCGCTCCTCGCCTCCCTGCGACGCGGTGCACAAGCGCTTCCCGACGGCGCCGGCCTGGACCTCATACGGCGCTCGCTTCCGGCGCTCGCCTTCGTCGGCCTCGCCGACGTCGCCGCGAACGGCACCTATGCGCTGGCCGCCCAGCGGGGGCCGATGACCGTGGCCGCCGTGCTCGCCTCGCTCTACCCGGTCGTCACGGCACTCGCCGCGCGTGGTGTCCTCAGCGAGCGCCTGCGCGGAATACAGGCAGCGGGCGCGGGACTCGCGCTGGTCGGCACGGTACTGCTCGCGACGGGCTGAGACGCCCGCCGAGGCGAGCATCACCGCTGCGGCGCCGTGTCTCCCCGCTCACCGTCCGGCACCGGGACCTCCAGCTCCGCCAGCGCCCGCAGCTGTTCCGGCGTGACACCGTCGGGGATCGGTACGGGTGCGGGGGTGCGCAGCGGCGGCTGCCACCCCGTCTCGGGCTTCCACCGCCGGACGACCCGGGCGGGGGCACCCGCCACGACCGCATGGTCGGGAACGGTTCCACGGACCACGGCGCCGGCCGCGACCACCACATTGCGGCCGATCCGGGCCCCCGGGAGGATCACCGCCCCCGTGCCGATCCAGCAGCCCGGGCCGATCTCCACCGGCTCCATACGGGGCCACTGCTTGCCGATGGGCTCATGGGGGTCGTCGTACGAGTGGTTCGTCGAGGTCACGTACACATACGGCCCGAAGTAGCAGTCGGAGCCGATGGTGACGGTCGTGTCGGCGATGACATGGCTGCCCCGGCCGAGGACGACACCGTCGCCGATGCGCAGGATCGGATCCGGCCCCAGATCGAGGTCGGGCATCAACCCGGCGGTGAGCGTGACCTGTTCGGCGATGATGCAGTGGTCCCCGAGATGGATCCAGGGCTCTCCGAAGATGGTGCCCTGCGGGAAGGCCAGTCTGGTGGCCGGGCCGAGGGAGCCGAAACGCAGCCGCCCCGGACGCTCTGCCGTGACGGCACCGGCCTGCTGCGCCCAGGCCCATGCCGCGTGCACGGCGCGCTGCGCCAGACGGCGCCGGGCGGCGTTCAGGGCGGAGAATGAGACCGGGTTCTGGCGCTTGGGCACCCGCTCACCGTACTTACTCGCCCGTACGGTCATGGCCACGGGGCGCTGTGATCTTCACCCCACCCGGTCCGCGCGGGCCGCGGTCCATCCCTTACGGTGCCGGTGGGCGCGTAGACCAAGGGCCGCGTACCGGCGGGGCCGCGGACGCGACGGCGTACACGGTGCGCGGACGCACAGAGGAACGAGGAGTCGGCAATGGCTGAACGGGCGCTGATCACAGGGGTGGGCGGCAAGGACCCGAAGGTGGACCCGGAGGCCTTCACGGCGCCCACGTCCGTGGTGGTGGGCGACGTGACGCTGCACGCCGGGGCAAGCGTCTGGTACGGCGCGGTGCTGCGCGGCGACTGCGGCCCGATCGTGCTCGGCGCCGACAGCAACATCCAGGACAACTGCACCGTCCATGTCGACCCGGGCTTCCCCGTGACGATCGGCGAGCGGGTGTCGGTGGGGCACAACGCGGTCGTGCACGGCTGCACCGTCGAGAACGACTGCCTGATCGGGATGGGTGCGACGGTGCTCAACGGCGCGGTCATCGGCGAAGGTTCCCTCGTCGCCGCGCAGGCGCTGGTGCCGCAGGGCATGCAGGTGCCCCCGGGCTCGCTCGTCGCAGGCGTGCCCGCGAAGGTGAAGCGCCGGCTGACCGACGAGGAACGCGAGGGGATCAAGCTCAACGGCGTGATGTACGTGGAACTGGCCAACGCCCACCGGACCGCGCACCAGGGCGACGAGGGCTGACGCGCCCCATACGGCAGCGGCTGGAGCCCGGAGGAAACCCTGGGCTCGGCCGCGCCGGCCGGGAGGGCGCCGGAATCAGTCGCCGGCCGGGAGGGTGCTGGGCTCGCCCGTCTCGATCCTGGCCTCGGCCTCGGCCATCGCGCTCTTCGTCTTGCGCTTGACGATCAGCATGGAGACGAGGCCGATGGCCACCGCGGCGACGAGACCGACATAGGAGAACTTCTTGAGCCAGGACTCGGCGACCACACCCACGTAGTAGATCACCGCGGTGGTGCCGCCCGCCCAGATCACTCCGCCCAGGACGTTGGCGATCAGGAACTTCCAGTACGGCATGCGCAGGACGCCCGCGAGCGGACCGGCGAAGATCCGCAGCAGTGCCACGAAGCGGCCGAAGAACACCGCCCACATGCCCCACTTCTCGAACGAGCCCTCCGCGGCCTTGATGTGCCCCTCGCTGAAGTGCTTGGGGAACTTCCGGCCGAGCCGTGCGAGCAGCGGACGACCGCCCTTGCGGCCGATGGCATAGCCGATCGAGTCACCGATGATGGCTCCGGCGCTGGCGCAGACTCCCAGGACGACCGGGTTGATGCCGCCGTGCTGGGAGGAGAGAAGGGCCGCCGAGACGAGGACGATCTCGCCCGGCAGCGGGATGCCGAGGCTCTCCAGTCCGATCACCAGGGCCACGAGGGCGTAGATACTGACGGCCGGCACGCTCTCGAGCCACTCCTGGACGTGCAAGCCGGTTCCTCCCGTGTCGATGTGCGCGGCGCACCCCGGTCACGGGCGCCCGGTCGAGCCTACCTTTTCGTCAACGCACGGAGCACGGCCGAAGTGCCCGGCCGCTGATCACGACCGGGCACGGGCACACGGACCGCCGGTTTTCGGACGGCCGGACCGGCGTGCTCCCCCGGGCGGCGCGCCTCTGCCGGTCCGGCGGAACCGGTGCAGGCGGCTCAGGCGTTGGGACGCAGAGTCCACACCACCGTCATCTCGCCGGTCACCGCGCCGTCGGCGCGCTGGATGGCGATGGCGACGGGGAACTCGGGGCGCTGTCCGGCGTCCAGCTCGGCGACGACGTCGGCGGCGGGGCGGCCGAGCGTGGCGGTCGCGGTGACCGGGCCCATGGCGAGCTTCTTGTAGGCGATCTCGGCGCTGACGGCCAGGGGCACGGCGCGCGAGAGCTGGTCCCCGAACGCGGCCAGGACGATCGCGCCGCTCGCGGACTCGCCGAGCGTGAACATCGCGCCGGCGTGCGGACCGCCCACGTGGTTGTGGTACTCGCTCTGGTCCGGCAGCGACACCACGGCCTTCTCGGGGGTGGTCTCGAGGAAGTCGAGGTTCAGGGTCCGGGCCATCGGCACCGTGGCGGCGAGCATCTCGCCGATCGACATCTGGTCAGCACTCATGACCAAGATGTTACTCACGAGTAGCCCATCCTGCCAGGGCCGGTCCGTCACGATCGCCTATCGTTACCGGCCATGTGGCCAGGACAGCCGCCAGGGGGCGGGACGAATCCGCAGGGTCAGGGGCAGGACCCCAACACTCAGGGTTCCCAGGGACAGCAGATGCCGGGCGGGCCTCCCAATCCGTACGCGCAGCCCGGGTACCACCAGCCCAATCCGTACATGGCACAGCAGATGCCGCCGGGTGCGGAGCAGACCCAGCCGCCGCAGAACGCGTGGCACGCCCCGACCGTCCCCGGCGGGGCACCCGAACCTCCCCGTCCGCGGAACCGCCGGACCGCGCTGGTCGCGATCCTGGCCGCCACGACGGTCGTGATCGCCGCGGGTGTCACCGCACTCGTCGTGCTCGGCGGCGGCAAGGACGACACGGCCGGCCCCGGCCCGACGAAGTCCCCCACCGGTCAATCGAGTTCACCGGCCGACGAGACTCCGTCTGCCGAGGACCGCGAGGAGAAGCCGACCGTGTCCGGCTGGCAGGTGGTCGTGAACCCGAAGCAGGGCATCGCTTTCGACGTCCCGCCGGACTGGTCGCTGAAGTCGACGTCCTGGACGTCCTGGGTGTCGGACAACAACAACTCCGACGACAAACCCCTCGTCGCCTTCGCCGCGCCCGCGTTCCTCAAGGAGCACTGGTGCACCTCGGACCCCGACAAGGACGGCTCGACGAGCTACACACCGCTCGGCGGCGCGGGCAGCAGGGGCAACAACGGCGCCAAGAACACACGTGACATCGCCCGCACGGACTCGGCCCTGTGGGTCTACGGCGGCTACACCCAGCCGCACAGGAACCTCGTCACGAGCGGACCCGTGCAGTCGTACACCACCAAGTCCGGCATCACGGGCAGCCTCGGCACCGCGAGCTCCCGGGGCGTCGAGAAGCACGGCAAGTGCGACTTCGACGGGAAGGCGACCACGTTCGCCTTCAAGAACGCCCAAGGCGACTTCGTCTCCTGGTCGTTCAACGGTGTCCGAGGTGTGAAGGATGAGATTCCGGACACGACGATCCGGAAGATTCTGAGCACCGTGCGTCTGTACAAGGACGATTCGGGGTCGTGAGGTGTGCTGCCCCGCGTCTCCGGTACGTACCTGACAAGGGGCAGTGACCGAAACGTTTCCCCGGCGCCACTAAGGTGACTGCCCATGTGGCCAGGACAGCAGCCGCCCGGGGGCGAGCAGAACCCGCAGGACCAGAACCAGAACCCCTACCAGCAGCCGGGGTACCAGCAACCGAACCCGTACCAGCAGCCGGGATACCAGCAGGCGAACCCGTACGCCGCCCAGCAGCCCGGGCAGCCGGGCCAGCCGGGCTGGGGTGCTCCCACCGTTCCGATGGGCGCGCCGCAGCCGCCCGGTGACAACGGCAAGAAGACCAAGATCGTCGCGATCGTCGCCGCGGCGGCCGTGGTGGTCGCCGCCGGAGTCACGGGCGTCCTGGTGCTGGGCGGCAAGAAGAGCAACACCGCCAAGGGCGGGGACGGCAAGCACAGCGCTTCACCGAAGGCCACTCCGTCCAAGGACCCGAGTTCCTCCGGAAACGACGACCCGCGCAACTCGGACGGTCCCAAGCCGACCATCCCGGGCTGGAAGGTCGTCGTGAACCCCAAGTGGGGCACCGCGTTCGACGTTCCGGCCGACTGGATGATCAAGTCGCCCGACACCTTCACCTTCGTCGAGGACACCAAGAAGGGCGGAGGGGCCGCGCTGATCGGCATGACCGCGCCCGCCTACCTCAAGGAGAAGTGGTGCACGAGCGACGACGACCATGACGGCACGCCGGACGACAAGGCACTGGCCATCGTGGGCACCAAGGGTCAGAACGGCGCCAAGAACACCGAGGACGTGGCACGCAACGACTCGGCGTGGTGGGTGTTCGGCAGCTACACCGGGCAGACCGAGAAGGAGAAGAAGCTCCTCCACATCGGCAAGCCCAAGGCCTACACCACGGCCTCCGGAGTGAAGGGCAGCGTCGCGACCACGTACTCCGCGGGCGTGAGCAAGACGGGCAAGTGCGACTCGGACGGCAAGGCGATCACGTTCGCCTTCAAGAACTCCAACGGTGACTTCGTCTCCTGGACGCTCAAGGGCGCCAAGGGGGTCAAGGAGGAGCTGTCCGACGCGACCATCATGAAGATCCTCAGCACGGTGCGTCTGGAGGGCGACCCGACCGACTGAGCCACGGCCCGGCGCCCGAAGCCGTGACGGGTCCGATCCGAGCCCCCCGCGTTTGGCACTCGGACCCGTGCCCGGCGATAGTCACTCCGTGACCACCGCCGACACCTCCGCCGAACACCCGCGCAGCCGCCCCTCGTGGGCCGGGCGCAACTACACCTTGCTGACCGCCGCCGCGGTCGTCACGAACCTGGGCAGCCAGGGTGCGTTGATCGCGGCGGCGTTCGCGGTTCTGGACACCGGCGGCGACGCCGCGGACGTGGGGCTGGTCGCGGCGGCGCGGACGCTGCCGCTGGTGCTGTTCCTGCTGATCGGCGGCGCCGTCGCCGACCGGCTGCCCCGGCACCGTGTGATGGTGGCGGCGAACGCCCTCAACTGCCTGTCACAGGCGGCCTTCGCCCTGCTCGTGCTGTGCGCCGAGCCCCGGCTGTGGCAGATGATGCTCCTGGCCGCGCTCGGCGGCACCGGGCAGGCGTTCTTCAGCCCCGCGTCCGAGGGCATGCTGATGTCGTCGGTCTCCGGCGACCAGGCCGGCCGCGCGTTCGCGCTGTACCGGATGGCCATGAACGGTGCCGGCATCGGAGGGGCGGCACTCGGCGGCGCGCTGGTCGCCGTCGTCGGCCCCGGGTGGGTGCTCGCCGTCGACGCCGGAGCCTTCGCACTGGCCGGCGCCCTGCGCACGTTCCTCGACGTGGGACACATTCCGCCGCGCGTGGCGGGTGGCGGCATGGTCGCCGATCTGCGCGAGGGATGGCGGGAGTTCACCGGGCGCGCGTGGCTGTGGTCCATCGTGGCGCAGTTCTCCGTGGTGGTCGCCGTGGTCAGCGCCGCCGATGCGGTGTTCGGCCCGCTCGTCGCGCGCGACCATCTGGGCGGACCCGGACCCTGGGGGCTCGCCCTGGGTGCGTTCGGCGCGGGCACGGTAGGCGGGGCTCTGCTCATGACCCGGTGGAAGCCGCGCCGGCTGCTGCTGGCCGGAACGCTCTGCGTCTTCCCGCTGGCGCTGCCGTCCGCGGCCCTCGCCGTGCCGCTCCCGGTCTCGGCACTGATCGTCGTGATGTTCGTCAGCGGCGCCGCCATCGAGGTGTTCGGCGTCTCGTGGATCACCACGATGCACCAGGAGATACCGGAGGAGAAGTTCTCCCGGGTCTCCGCCTACGACTGGCTGGGCTCGATCGGCATGGTCCCGCTGGCCACCGCCCTCGCGGGCCCGGCCGAGGAGACGTTCGGACGGCCGGCCTCGCTGTGGGGCTGCGCCGCGCTCATCGTCCTGGTGACCGCCGCGGTCCTCTTCGTACCGGACGTGCGGAACCTGACGCGGCGTACGAGGGAGGTCGCGTCATCGGACGCGGGCCTGCCGACGGGCCCGGAGGACGACGGCACGGCCCCCACGGAGCCGGCCGCCCCGGCGGGACCCGTCAGCCCACGCTGAACGCCCCGTCCGGTGGCTCCGGGGACGGGGTCGCGTCCTCGTCGTGCACGGGGGTGGCGTCGCCGATGAGGCGGCGCAGGGCGTCGCCGTGCTCCACGCGGGCGGCGAAGGCGTCGGCCGCCGTGCGGCGTGCCAGAGCCGCGATGTCCAGGGGGCGGTGCGAGGCGAGGAGCACGGCGTTGCCGAAGCGTCGGCCGCGCAGCACGGAGGGCTCGGCGACGAGGGCGATCTCGTCGAAGACCGCTGCGAACGTGGCGAGTTGGGACCGCAGAAATGTGAAGGGCGCGCCGTCGGCGAGGTTCGCCGCATAGACGCCGTCGGGCCGCAGTGCGCGCTCGGCGGCCTGTGCGTAGGTGAGCGAGGTGAGGTGCGCCGGGACACGGGAGCCGCCGAAGACATCGGCGACCAGCACGTCGGCCGAGTCCGGGCCGGCGGCCTCCAGCCAGGCGCGGGCGTCCCCGGCGTGCACGGTGATGCCGGAGCCGGCGGGCAGCGGGAGCTGCTCGGTGACGAGTGCCAGCAGCCCGTGGTCGAACTCGACGACGTCCTGTCGTGAACCGGGACGGGTCGCCGCGACGTACCGGGGCAGGGTCAGCGCGCCGCCGCCCAGGTGCAGCACGTCCAGCGGAAGGCCGGGCTCGGCCACCGTCTCCAGGACGTGGCCGAGCCGTTGGACGTACTCGAATTCGAGGTGGGCCGGATCGTCGAGATCGACGTAGGACTGGGGAGCCCCGTCCACGGTGAGCAGCCAGGCACGCGCCCGGTCCACGTCGGGCAGCAGCTTGGCGGTGCCGTGGTCCACATCGCGGATCACGGGGAGCGACTCGTTCACCGCACCATTGTGCCGTCCGCCTCCCACAGGCCGCGTGGGAGGCGTCACCGCGCCCGGGAGCGACGCCCGCAGGAGACGAGG
>NZ_JBSFDP010000013.1:0-11314 GCF_053593975.1 Streptomyces sp. NPDC002004 | reverse complement strand
CTGGTGGGCCACATGGAGTGCCAACGATGTCGTGCCGACTCCGCCCATGCCGACCAGCACCGCCACCGCGTGGGAGGCGGACGGCCCGGAACCGGCCCGACCGCTCAGCCGACCTCGGTCACCGTCCCGGCGCCGACGGTGCGCCCGCCCTCGCGGATGGCGAACCCGAGGCCGGGCTCGAGCGGGACCTCGCGGCCCAGCTCGACCGTCATGGTGACGGTGTCGCCGGGCCGGGCGACCGCGGCCTCGCCGAGGTCGACGTCGCCGACCACGTCCGCGGTGCGGATGTAGAACTGCGGCCGGTAGCCGGTCGTGACGGGCGTCGTACGGCCGCCTTCGCGCGCCGACAGGACGTACACCTGCGCAGTGAAGCGGCTGCTCGGCACGACGCTGCCCGGCGCGGCGACGACATGACCGCGGCGCACCGCGTCCCGTGGCACGCCCCGCAGCAGCAGCGCCACGTTGTCGCCGGCCTGAGCCTCGTCCATGGGCTTGCCGAAGGTCTCCAGGCCGGTGACCACCGTGTCCACGGACGCCCCGAGCACCTCGACGCGGTCGCCCACCCGGACCGTGCCGCGCTCGACCGCGCCGGTGACGACGGTCCCGCGCCCGGTGATCGTCAGCACGTTCTCGACGGACAGCAGGAACGGCGCGTCCACGTACCGCTCGGGCATCGGCACATAGGTGTCCACCGCGTCGAGCAGCGCCTCGACGGACGCCGTCCAGCGTGGGTCGCCCTCGAGCGCCCGGAGCCCGGAGACCCGGACGACCGGGGCGGCGTCGCCGCCGTAGCCGTGCGCGGTGAGCAGCTCGCGGACCTCCAGCTCGACCAGGTCGGTGAGCTCCTCGTCCCCCGCGTCGGCCTTGTTGAGCGCGACGACGATGTGGTCGACGCCCACCTGCCGGGCGAGCAGGACGTGTTCGGCGGTCTGCGGCATGATTCCGTCGAGCGCGGAGACGACGAGGATCGCCCCGTCGAGCTGAGCCGCACCGGTGACCATGTTCTTGACGTAGTCGGCGTGGCCGGGCATGTCGACGTGTGCGTAGTGCCGGGTGTCGGTCTCGTACTCGACGTGCGCGATGTTGATGGTGATGCCGCGCGCGGCCTCCTCCGGGGCGCGGTCGATGCGGTCGAAGGGTACGTACCGGGTACCGCCGTCGCTGCCGCGCTCGGCGAGCACCTTGGTGATGGCGGCGGTCAGGGTGGTCTTGCCGTGGTCGACGTGACCCATCGTGCCGATGTTGAGGTGCGGCTTGGTGCGCACGTATGCCGTCTTGGACATGGCTGTTCCTCGAAGGGTGTGAAGAGTGAAGCCCCGGTGACCCGGGACGGGGACCCCTGCGCCTCACCGACCCTCCCCCTGCGGGGTCCGCCGGACGATCCGGGAAGGGTCAGCTTCGGGCGCCGTCGAGAGCAGCCGTGACGATCAGGGCGGCAGCCTTCGGCGCATCCGCGACTGCGGATGCTGCGAGAAGGAAGGCGTGCCGGAACATGTCGTCGATCATCGCCGACGCGGTGGTGCACGTCGAATGGTTTTCGGGGCCGGGAAGTTGACGGTGGCTGTTCCCCGACGCCGCTCCGCTGTGGCGTGCGGTGCCAGGGCCCGCCCGCGGGGAGCGCCCTGCCCCGGCTCAGGCCCCGCGGAGCACACCCCGCCCGGCCTCGTCCACGCGGAGCACACCGCCCCCGGCCCAGCGGACCGCACCGCACCCGACCCCGGCCCCGCGGAGCACATCGCTCCCGGCCCCGGGCCCCGCAGCGCACACCGCTCCCGCCCTGCCCCGCGGACCACACCGCTCCCGGCCGCCCCGGGGCCCCCGCCCCGCGCGGGTGTACGGCAGACGGACACCCTCGTCGGTTACCCTCCCCGGATGTCCGACCCCGCAGTCTCCGTCCCCCCGGCGGACCTCGACGCCGTGTGCGTGGAGGACCGGCCGGTGCCCGCCGAGCGCGTGGACGCCGCGCCCGCAGGCATGCTGCTGCGGTGGGCGAGGGCGTTGCTCTCCCCCTGGTCACGGCTGTCCTTGCTCGTGGTGCTGCTCGCGGCCGCCGGGGGCTGCGTGCTCCTCGTCGAGCCACAGCGGCTGCTGGCGCACGGCTGGCCGCCGCACCTGGGTGGCGTGGCGGCGGCCGTGGTCTTCGCGGTGGCGTACGGGCTGTGCACCGTCGCCTTCGTGCCGCGGCCGATACTGAACCTCGCGGCGGGTGCGGTCTTCGGTTCCGCGCCAGGTCTGGGCGTGTCGCTCGCGGGCACGGTACTGGGCGCCTGGATCGCCTTCGGGCTGGGCCGGGCGCTGGGGCAGGACGCGCTGCGGCCGCTGCTGCGCGCCCGGTGGCTCAGGGCCGTGGACGGGCAGCTCAGCCGGCACGGCTTCCGCTCGATGATGGCGGCCCGGCTGTTCCCCGGTGTCCCCTTCTGGGCGGCGAACTACTGCGCCGCCGTTTCGCGCATGGGCTGGCTGCCGTTTCTCCTGGCCACGCTCCTCGGTTCGGTCCCGAACACCGCGGCGTACGTCGTCGCCGGTGCCCGTGCTTCGGCGCCGACGTCGCCCGCGTTCCTGCTGGCGATGGGGTTCATCGCGGTGACGGGCCTGGCCGCGGCCGTCGTCGCGTGGCGCAAGCGGCACCATCTGCGCGAGACCCCCTAGGCCGGGGTTGTCCTGCGACGTGATCGGCAGGACACCCCCGACGGCCGGCTCGCGCCGTCAGAGCGCTTCGAGGATCGTGGCATTGGCGAGCCCGCCCGCCTCGCACATGGTCTGGAGGGCGTAACGGGCGCCGCGCAGCCGCATCGCGTGGACGAGGGTGGTCATCAGACGCGTGCCGCTCGCGCCGAGCGGGTGACCGAGGGCGATGGCGCCGCCGTGCACGTTCACCTTCTCCGGGTCGGCGCCGGTCTCCTGGAGCCAGGCGAGGACCACGCTGGCGAAGGCCTCGTTCACCTCGAACAGGTCGATGTCGTCCAGCCGCAGGCCCGCCCTGCTCAGCACCTTCTCGGTGGCGGGCAGGATGCCGGTGAGCATCAGGATCGGGTCGGAGCCCGTCACGGCGAAGCTGTGCAGCCGGGCGAGGGGGCGCAGTCCGAGCCGCTCGGCGGTCTCGCTGCTGGTGATGAGGACGGCGGACGCGCCGTCGTTGACGGGGCTGCTGTTGCCGGCCGTGACGGACCAGTCGATCTGCGGGAAGCGTTCGGCGAAGACCGGGTCGGTGAAGGACGGCTTGAGGCCCGCGAGGATCTCGGGGGTGGTGGCCGGACGCACGGACTCGTCGCGGGTCAGCCCCGCGACCGGCGCGACCTCGGCGTCGAACAGACCCGCGTCCCAGGCCTTCGCAGCCTTCCGGTGCGAGGCGGCCGCGAACGCGTCCATCCGTTCCCGCGTGAGGGACCACTTGGCCGCGATCAGCTCGGCGCTGATGCCCTGCGGCACCAGGCCCTCCGGGTAGCGCGCGGCGACGCCGGGCCCGAAGGGGTCGGCGCCGGCGGGCACGTTGGACCACATGGGGACACGGCTCATCGACTCGACGCCGCAGGCGACGACCAGGTCGTACGCGCCCGACATGACTCCCTGGGCGGCGAAGTGGACGGCCTGCTGGGAGGAGCCGCACTGGCGGTCCACGGTGGTCGCGGGCACGGACTCGGGGAAGCCCGCCGACAGCAGGGCGTAGCGGGTGGTGTTCATCGCCTGTTCGCCGACCTGGTCGACGGTGCCGCCGATCACGTCGTCGACCAGGGCGGGGTCGATGCCGCTGCGCTCGACGAGGGTGCGCAGGGTGTGGGCGAGGAGTTCGACGGGGTGGACCGGGGCGAGCGCGCCGTTCGGCTTGCCCTTCCCGATGGGGGTGCGTACGGCTTCGACGATGACGGCGTCACGCATGGCGCGGGCCTCCTTGGCCGGCGAGGGGGTCCCGGGAGCTGCGGCAGCGGGACCACCCGTGAATAAGTTGGAAAACCAAACTCACTATAGCCAAGTGGGTTGGAAAAACGAACCCTCCCCTAGACTGAGGCGCATGAAGGATCCGCGTCCCTGCTCGATCGCCGACACGCTCGCCCTCGTGGGCGAGAAGTACTCCCTGCTGGTGCTGCGCGAGGTGACGCTGGGCGCAGGACGGTTCGACCAGCTGGTACGGAACATCGGGGCGCCGCGCGACATCCTCGCGACGCGTCTGAAGCGGCTCGTCGACGCGGGGATCCTGGAGAAGGTGCCGTACAGCGAGCGCCCGCAGCGCTTCGAGTACCGGGCGACGGCCGCGGGCCTGGAGCTGGAGGCGGTCCTGCTGACCCTCATGGCCTGGGGCGACCGGCACCTGCACCCCGACCGGCGTCCGATGATCCTCGAGCACAGCTGCGGTCACGAGCTGCGAGCCGCCGTCACCTGCTCGGCCTGCGGCGAGGAGGTACGGCACCAGGATCTGGCGGCGCATCCGCAGGCCCCGGGCTGGACGGCGACGGGCCCGGTCTCCGCCTGACGACGCCCCGCGGCGGGCGGCGGCGCCGCGGCAGCGTGATCGTCGCTATGCCGCCGTCGGCATCATGATGTGCCGGTGGACGAGTTCGTACGACCGCAGGCGGTCGGCCAACGCGTAGACGGGCGTCACCAGCATGAGTTCGTCCGCACGGGTCAGGTCCACCAGGTCCGTCAGGCTCTTCGCGACCGTCTCGGGTGAGCCGTATGCCTGTTGGGCGCGGAAGCCTTCCAGCGCCTGCGCCTCCTCAGCGGTGAACGAGTGGCCGGCTGCCCGGTCGGGCGTGGGGAAGGGGATGTCGCCGCGTCCCTTGAGGAGCCCGGCCTTGACGACGTTCATCGGGCCGGCGAGCCGGTCCGCCTCCTGCTGCGTCTCGGCGCACACCGTCTCCACGCACACCAGCACCCGGGGGCGCTCGCACCAGCGGGAGGGGGAGAAGTGCTCGCGGTAGTGATCGAGTGCGGCGAGGGTGTTGTCGGGACGAATGTGATGGGCGAAGGCGATCGGCAGTCCGAGTTCCGCAGCGAGCGCGGCGCCGGCCGTGCTCGAGGACAGCAGCCACGGCTCCGGCAGCGGGCCGAGCGCGACCTCGTCCACCAGGAAACGCAGCGTCGCCGACACGTCGTCGCGGTACTCGTCGTCCGATATCGGTCCGGCTCCACGCCGCAGGGCCCGCGCCGTCGGCTCGTCGAAGGTACCCGGGCCACGGCCGATGCCGAGGTCGATCCGGTCCGTGTGCAGCGCGGCCAGCGTGCCGAACTGCTCCGCGAGCATGATCGGGGCGTGGTTCGGGGCGAGAACGCCCCCGGAACCGAGACGGACGGACGATGTCAACGCGGCCGCGTGCGCGGTCAGTACAACAGGAGGGAACGCGCCGATGGCCGGGGAATGGTGATGCTCGGCGTACCAGAGCCGCCGGTAACCGAGGGCGTCGACGCGCCGGGCGAACTCGGCGGTGTCGCGTAACGTGTCTGCGGCCGAGGCGCCCGCCTGGACCATGGCGACCTCGAGCGCACTGAGCGGAACAGTGATCATCCGGTCAGTATAGGAAGCGTCCATCGGAGGCCCCGCCGTATCGCGGCGACGCCGTTCGGACCGCTCCACCGGCTCCAAGTGCCAAGTTCTCCGCACGAATCGGGAAGTGACTCGACGGCCCTGTCACCGGTCGTTCCGACGCCGCACGGGGACACCGCGCACGCGCACGCCCATGGGTCGGCGCACGCGTGCGGCCCGCGGCCCGGTTCCGGTCACATGGTTCGTGGTTCGCGCCAGGGAGTCGCCCGGTCGGGGCGATTCTGCGCACGCCTCTTGGAACGGCCGGGCGGGTGCCCAACACTGAGCCGATGACGCAGCGCGTGGAACTCGCGATGGTGATCGACCGGCTCTCCATCGATGCCCTCGTCACCCAGTACGCGGTGGCCGTGGACGACGGAGACTGGGAGGCGTACCGGCAGCTCTTCACGGCGGACGGGCGCGCGGACTACCGGTCCGCCGGCGGCATCGAGGGCGATGCCGAGCGGATCGCCGCATGGCTGGCGCGGACCATGGAGCTGTTCCCCATGCGCCAGCACCTCATCGTGAACCGGATGGTCCGGTTCGGGACCCTGGAGCACGACACGGGTGACACGGCGGGCGTGCGGGCCGACTACGTCAATCCCATGCGGCTCGCGGCCGACGGCGAGAGCGGCGGCGGCTCGGTGGTGCCCGACTTCGTGTGCGGCGGCCGCTACACCTTCTCGCTCAGGCGTACGGCCGACGGGTGGCGGCTGAGCCGGGTCGTGGTGGAGGAGAAGTGGCGCCGTGTCCCCGGGCCGGGTCAGGCGTCCGGCGGGGCGGGCGCCCGGGTGCCGCAGCCCCGCGACTCCTGACGCCACATCCGCGGGTGCCGCAGCCCCGCGACTCCTGGGGCGATGCCCGGGAAGGCCCCCTGTCCGGCATCGCCCGGAGCGCGCACACTGGACGCGCACGCACCGGGCGCCGACGGGCGAGGAGGCGGGCATGAACGTGCTCGACGACGACGGTGCGCGACGGCCCGGACAAGGCCTCGTTCGGGGTGTCGCGCGGAGCCGGGGGCAGCGTCCGGCCCTCGCGGGGCTTCCTCGTGCCCTCCGGTTCGCGCAGGGCGTGCGCCGTTCCCGCCCCCCGCGGCCCGCGCCGGAACAGGACAGCCTTCCCTCCTCCGCGGCCGGACCGGCCCGGCCCCCGGATCCCGGCCCCGGCTCCCGGCCCACGGCCGGCCGTAGGGACGCCCGTCGGCCCTGGCACCGCGTGCCGCTCGACCGCCTTCACCGGCTCCTCGGCCCCCGGTTCCTCCGCTCCCCCTGGCGGCGCGGCGCCCTGGCCGTCCTGGCGGGCGCGCTGCCGGCCCTCGCCTTCCCGGCACCGGCCCTGTGGTGGTTCGCCTACGTCGCCCTGGTCCCGTGGATGCTGCTGATCCGGTCCGCGCGCACCGAGCGCCGGGCGGTGTACGACGGATGGCTCGGCGGACTGGGTTTCATCCTGGCCGTGCACCACTGGCTGCTTCCCAGTCTGCACGTGTTCACCGTCGTCATCGCCGCACTGCTCGGTCTGCTGTGGGCGCCCTGGGGCTGGCTGGTGCACCATCTGGTGGGCGGCGCGCCGGCGCCGGGCCGGGCCGCCGCGGCGCTCGTGGTGGTGCCGTCGGGCTGGTTGCTGATCGAACTGGTCAGGTCCTGGCAGGGGCTGGGCGGCCCGTGGGGCCTGCTGGGCTCCAGCCAGTGGCAGGTGGCGCCCGCGCTGCGGCTCGCGTCGCTCGGCGGGGTGTGGCTCGTCAGCCTGTTCGTCGTCGCCGTGAACACCGGCTTCGCCCTGCTCGTCGTGGACCGGCCGGCCCGCACGCCCGCCGTCGCGGGGCTGGTCGCCGCGGCGGCCGTGACCTCCGCGGCGTGGGCCTGGGCTCCTCGCCCGGAGCCGGAGGGGAGCGTCCGTGTCGCAGTGGTGCAGCCCGGTGTGATCGACGGGCCCGGGAGCGCGCAGCACCGGTTCGACCGGGAGGAGGCGCTGACCCGGACCCTTGTGGGTCAGCACCCCGACCTGGTGGTGTGGGGCGAGAGCAGTGTCGGATACAACCTCGCCGAACGCCCCGATCTGACCGCCCGGGTCGCGACGTTGTCCCGCCGGGTGGGCGCCGATGTACTGGTGAACGTCGACGCGCGCCGCCCCGGGGTCCGTGGTCAGGACGGGCCGGGCATCTACAAGAGCGCCGTGCTCGTGGGCTCCCACGGGCCGACCGGGGACCGCTACGACAAGATGCGGCTCGTGCCGTTCGGCGAGTACGTACCGGCGCGTTCGGTCCTGGGCTGGGCGACCTCGGTGGGCCGGGCCGCCGGGGAGGACCGCGTCCGCGGTTCGCGTCAGGTCGTGATGCACGCGGGGCACGGGCTGCGGTTCGGACCGCTGATCTGTTTCGAGTCGGCGTTCCCCGACATGAGCCGCAATCTGACCCGGGACGGCGCGGGGTTGCTGGTGGTGCAGTCGTCGACGTCGACGTTCCAGCACAGCTGGGCGCCGGAGCAGCACGCGTCGCTGGCCGCGCTGCGTGCCGCCGAGACGGGCCGCCCCGTGGTGCATGCCACGCTCACCGGCGTCTCGGCCGTGTACGGCCCGGACGGAGAGCGGGTGGGCTCCTGGCTTCCCACGAGCGCGAGCACGGCGGCGGTGTACGACGTGCCGCTCTCGGGGGGCGTCACGCCCTACGTCCGCTACGGCGACTGGCCGGTGCCCGGAGCGCTCGTGGTGATCACGCTGTTCTGCGCGGCGGAGGGCGCCCGTTCCCTCAGGCGCTCTGCTGCTCGGCCGCTCGTACCACCTGCTCGCACAGCTCATGGGTCGCCAGGGCGTCCCGGGCGCTGAGCACCTTGCCCGCACGGACGGCGTCCAGGAAGGCGAGGACCGCCTGCTCGATCCCACGCTGCCTGGCCACCGGCACCCAGTCGCCGCGGCGGCGCAGGGTGGGCTGGCCCTTGTGGTCGGTGACCTCGGACAGGTTCAGCACCTGTCGCTTGCTGTCCTGGCCGGACACTTCGAGGACTTCCTCCGCCGAGCCGCTGAGCCTGTTCATGACGCCCAGCGCGGTGAAACCGTCCCCTGCGAGCGTCAGCACGACGTGGTGCATCAGCCCGTCCCGGACCCGGGCCCGCACCGCGACGTGGTCGACGGGGCCCGGCGCCAGGAACCGCAGGGTGTCCACGACATGGATGAAGTCGTCGAGGACGAGTGTGCGGGCCTCCTCGGGCAGCCCGATGCGGTTCTTCTGCATCAGGATCAGCTCGCGCGGGTGGTCGGCGCACTGGGCATAGGCAGGTGCGTAGCGCCGGTTGAAGCCCACGGCGAGGCTCGTGCCCCGGTCCTCTGCGAGCCGTACGAGCCGCTCCGCATCGGCGAGTTGGTACGCCAGCGGCTTGTCCACATAGGTCGGGACGCCCGCCTCGAGGAGCCCGGCCACGATCTCGGGGTGCGCGCCGGTCGGCGCGTGGACGAACGCGGCGTCGAGGTCCTGCGCGAGGAGCGAGGCGAGGTCGGTGTGGCAGCGCTCGTCGGGGACGTGGTGGCGTGCGGCGACGTCCGCGAGGGTGGCCGGGGTCCGTGTCTGGAGGTGCAGGTCGACGCCGGGCAGGGCGGTGAGCACCGGCAGATACGCCTTCCGCGCGATGTCTCCGAGACCGATGCAGCCGACCTTCACCGAACTTCACCTCGTGTCGTCGTACGGGCCCCGGCGCGCCGTCGGCCCGGGGAGGGCCCGGCCACCACCCGGGTGGCTCACGCGGTGCGGGACGTGTTCCGTGCCTCGGAAGCATACGGCTGCTGCGGAGGCCGCCAGTCCGCGATGCCGTCGAAGGACCGCAGTACCAGGCCCGGCCCGAAGCGTGAGACCGCCGCGACCAGACCGGTGCGCAGCGCGACGCCCGTGCGGCTGCCGACCGCGGCGAGGCGGGCGGCCCGGGCGGCTTTGCGGACCACGGCCGTGGTGCGCGGGAGCCGGTCGGCGGAGTACGCGGCGAGTGCGGGGTCGGCGCCGGGGGGCGCGTGGTGCGCGAGCACGATCCCGTCCTCGATGGCCTGGTTCCCGCCCTGGCCCAGGGTGGGCGCCATGGCGTGCGCGGCGTCGCCGACCAGCACCGTCCTGCCCCGGTGGAAGGCCGGCAGCGGCGTGGTCAGGTGGTGGACGTCGTTGCGCAGCACGGGGCCGTGCGCGGCGGCCGCGATGATCGTGGGGATCGGGTCGTGCCAGTCACCGAACCGGCGCAGCAGCTCGGCGTGTTCGCCGTCGGGGGCATGCCCGCCCTCGGGGACGGCAGCCGCGGCGTAGGCGTAGACCCGGCCGTCCTTCAGCGGCTGGGTTCCCCAGATGGCGCCGCGCCCCCAGGTCTCGTGGGGCGCGAAGGGCAGTTCGGGAGCGGGCACGACGACGCGCCAGGCGGTGAGCCCCGCGTACGTCGGCCCGGGGTGCTCGGGGAACAGGACACCGCGTACACCCGAGCGGATGCCGTCGGCGCCGATCACCAGGTCCGCCTCCAGTTCGCCGCCGGGGGTGCCGACGACGGCCCTGCGGCCGCCCGCGGCACCGGAGTCCAGGAGCCGGGCGGGCGCGCCGGTGCGCACGGCGCCGTCGGGCAGCCGGGCCGCGATCCGCTCGACGAGGGTCGCGCGGTGGACCAGGACCAGCGGCCCGCCGAACCGCTCCCGCGCGGCGTCCGCGTGGGTGTGGTTGACCCAGCGGCCCGCGGGGGTGCGCATGCCTCCGTCGCCCTGCCAGGCCGCGAGCGCGCGGATCTCGTCGCCGAGCCCGATGACGTCCAGTGCGCGTTGAGCGTTCGGGGCGAGACCGATGCCGGCGCCCGCGGGTTCGAGCGACGCGGCCCGCTCCAGCACGGTCACGTGCCAGCCCCGCCGGTGCAGCGCGACGGCTGCGGTCAGCCCTCCGATGCCGCTGCCGATGACGACTGCGTGGGACCCGGACGCCTCTGCGGACATGACTTCTCCCCGAAACTACATCTGTAGTGACCTGTCATCCCGACCGTACTACACCCGTAGTGAAACGGACAGATGGCGATAGGTTGGCCGTCATGTCCGTACGCACCCCTGCCGACCCCTCGTCCGCGGACCGCCCGGCCCGGAGCAGCTCCGGTCCCCGGAAGGCGCGGGAGCCGCGGGGCCTGCCCGGCGAGGACCGCGCCACCCTCGTCGCCGACACGGCGCTCGCGCTGCTCACCGAGCGGGGCATGCGCGGGCTGACGCACCGGGCGGTCGACGAGGCGGCCGGGCTTCCGCAGGGCTCCACCTCCAATGTCGCCCGGACCCGGCTGGCCCTGCTCGAGGCCGCCGTGCGGCGCCAGGCGGAGCGCGAGGCACAGGTCCTCACCGTCGACGAGCTGCCCGACCCCGCACGCGGCCCGGCCTCGCTCACAAACGCCCTGGCACTCGCCCTACACCGCTACCTGACGGACCACCGCGAACTGCTCGTCTCGCGGTACGAGTTGGCGCTCGAGGCCACACGGCGGCCGGAGCTGCGCGCCTTCTACGACGCCACCGGGCGGCAGTTCCGCGACCCGCTCACCGAGGTGCTGCGGGCGGCGGGGTCACCGGATCCGGAACGTCACACGCTGTCACTCGTGGCGTACTGCGACGGGCTGATGTTCTCCTGTGCCGCGGGCTCGTTCCACGCCGCGGTCCCGACCCTGGACGAACTGCGCACGGGCTTCAAGGAGCTGCTCGGGGGCATGCTGGGCGGTTGACGGCCCGCGCCACGAGGCGGGGCTCGTCGATCTTGTGCTTCCGCTTTGAACCCTACGTCAACTTCAGGCGCTCGGCAGACCCGGGAGAGTGACC
>NZ_JBSFDP010000012.1:172082-213387 GCF_053593975.1 Streptomyces sp. NPDC002004 | reverse complement strand
TCACCCCCCCGGGGGGGCGCTTTTGTGCTGCCCCCCCCCCCCCCCCCCGGCCCGGATCGTTTTTTTTTTTACTCCCTATCCGGGGGGGGGGGGGGGGGCCGCCCGGCGGGGGGGGGGGGGGGGGAGAGAGAGCCGGGCCGTGCGGCCCGGCTCGTCAGCCGTTCCTCGCAGGGCAGAGGAATCACGTGAGCCCGGAACTGCGGGGAAGCATCAATGCCGAGTCCGTGTGGAGCGTGATCCGCACCGGTGCGAAGCTGGTGGCGTCCACCGGCGACTCTCCGGTGCCGGGGCTGCGGGCATAGCGCGGATGAGCTCCTCCGCTGATCTGCCAGCGAATGCGGTGGCCGGCGGGGAAGCGGTGGGCGGTGGAGCTCATCGGCACGGTGAGCTGTGAGGGTGCCTGTTCGGTCGTCCTCAGTCGGCCGAGTCCGTCGCAGACGTTGACGGAGCGGCCTTGCGGGTCCACGTCGCAGAGGCGGGTGAAGATGTCGGCGTACCCGGTGTCCGTGGAGATGCTCAGCTGTGCGGAGACCGGGCCGAGGGTGTCCACGGGTTCGGTCAGTGGGGCAGTGGTGAAGGTCAGGACGTCGTCCCGGGCTTCCAGAGTGCGGTTGTCGCGTGGGCCGGCGGTGCGGGAGAGCAGTGGGCCGCCGAGGGACGGGGTGGGGTCGGCCGGGTCGTAGCGGAACGTCGTCAGTGGTCCGGAGTCCGTGGGGCCCTGCTGGATGAGATGTCCGCCGGGGGCGGGGTACCACGAGGCGGCGGACGCGGACGGCGGCCAGTCGTCGAGGTCCCGCCAGGTGTTGTCGCCGCCGATGTGCACGCGCACCGCGGTGGGGCGCAGGCCGGAGGGGTCGGCGTACAGGTGGGCGCGCAGCCACGCGAGGCTCTCGGCGAACACCGCGGGCCATCCCTGTTGCAAGGCGGAGGTGTGGGTCCAGGGGCCGACGAGCAGGGACGTCTCACATCCGGCCTGACGCAGCCGGTGGTACTGCTCGAAGGTCTGGTCGGCCAGCGCGTCGTGCCATCCGGTGATCAGACTCGTCGGTACGTTGAGCCGCTTCGCCGGTTCCGCCAGCGATGCGCCGCGCCAGTACGCGTCCTTGGCGTCCGGGTGTGTCATCACGTCGTCCAGCCAGGGCACTTCGCTCCCGAGGGCGGGCAGGTACGCCCCACGCAGGGGCTGCGCGGTGGTGACGGCGCGCAGGCGGCGCTGCAGGCGCAGCGTCGCCCTCAGGAACGGTGCCATGCCCTGGTGCTGATAGGTCATGCCCATACCGACGGCGAGGGCGTTCTCAAGGCGCAGCGCACCGTCCGCGTGGAACAGGGCGTATGGATCGTGCAGGCCCACCTGCACCACCATTGCCTTGAGTTCTGGCGGCGGATCCAGGGCGAGGGCCCATTGCACATAGCCCAGGTAACTGGGGCCGACGGTCCCCAGCGTTCCGTTGAACCAGGGCTGCTCGCGCAGCCAGGACACCGTGGCCTGGCCGTCGGCGGCCTCGTTGCGCCACAGGTCGAACGCACCGCCCGATCCGCCGGTGCCGCGGCAGCTCTGCAGGATCACGTGGAAGCCCTGTTCGGCGAAGAGCAAGCCGTACATGGGAGACCACGGCAGGCCCCGGCCGTACGGCGAGCGGACCAGGAGGGTGGGGAAGTCGCCCTCCGCACGTGGGAAGTAGTGGTCAGTGATCAACGGGCTGCCGTCGGCCGCCGGCACCACCAGCCCCGGCTCCCATCCGACCTCATGCCGTCTGGCCGGGAGACCTCGCCAGATCGCCCTCATCATCCGTGAGGACAGCGGGGGCTTTCCAGCAGGTGGCACCCAGGTCGGCCCGGCCACGATGTCGGGCATATGTGATGGCATCGTTCCCCTCCTTCATTCCGTACGATGTACGAGAATAGAGGATGCTTGGATGGCCTACGCAAGAGCCGTCGACAATCAGGGAAGGAGCGCGGACCGTGCCTCATGACGCAGGGCCCGGCGCGGCAGGCGTCGACCCCGAACAGCTCTGGCTTCGTCCTGCCGAGCCCCGCAGGGGCCGCAAGCCCTCCTTCAGCCGTGAGGCGATCACCACGGCGGCCGTCACCCTTGCGGACGCAGAAGGAATCGAAGCGGTCACCATGCGCCGGGTCGCCGCCGAGGTCGGAGCCGGCGTCATGTCCCTGTACAGCTACGCCCCTGACAAGGAGACGCTGCTGGAACTGATGGTGGACCACGTCGCCGGCGAACTGACCGTCACGGACCCACCCACAGGCGACTGGCGTGCCGACATGAAGGCCATCGCCCACCTGCAGCGCGCCCACATGCTGCGCCACCCCTGGCTGCCCGCCGCCCTGTCCACCCGTCGCGTTCCTGGCCCCAACACGCTGGCCTTCCTGGAACACGCGCTCGCCGCCCTGCGGCCCGCCGGTCTGGACGGTGCCGCGAAGCTGGAGGTCTTCTCCCAGCTCACCGCATTCGTGGCCGGGCAGGTTGCCCACGAGATCGCACAGTCCGCGGCGTCACGCTCCCGGGACCGGGCCGCAGCCGAGGCCCGCTACCTCGCCGCTGTCGCCTCGGACGGCCACCACCCGGAACTCGCCGAAGCCCTCTCCGCCCCCGGCCGCCCCCTCACCCCGGAAGCCATCTTCACCCGGTTCCTCAACCGCCTGATCGACGGCCTCGACACGGACTGATCCCACTCCATCGGTCACGGCGTCGGTTCCGACAAGCGCGGCTCGAGCCGGAGAAGGCGCCGAAGCCGGCGTACGACATCAAGGAGGCCGCCCCTGGCCGGGAGGGTGGTCAGAGCACCGGCGGCCCCGCCTCGATGCGGCGTAGCACCGGGGCCAGACGATCCAGGTCGGGGCCGGTCTGCACCTGCCGCTCGTCCCACCATGTGGCGCCGGCGTCGTGCAGGGGACCGATCACGTCCTTGGCCTTGGCCGCGTCCGGGGGCGTGGCACCGCCGAGCACGAACTCGAAGGGGCGCGCGGCCCCGGACGTACGCTGCTTGCGCACGTAGCCGACCAACTCCCGTACCTCCGTCGCATCCGGCACATGGCCATGCCGGGCCGTTTCGAACAGCGGCACCGCGCCGTTCCACCGCGCTGCCCGTCGCATGGGCGCACGACGCGGCCAGAACCCGCCGATCCACACCGGGGGACCAGGCCGCTGCACGGTGGCGGGCTCCAGCGTCACGTCCCGGACCTCGTAGTGCCGACCGTGGTGGTTCACCGGCTCGCCGGACCAGAAGCGACCCAGCAGTTCCAGTCCCTCGTCCAGCCGCTCCGCGAGGAGGCGCGGCTCGGTCGTGTCGCCGAAACTGCGGTATTCGTCCTCGAGCGGACCGCCCAGGCCCGCGGCGAAGATCACCCGGCCGCCACTGAGGTGGTCCAAGGTGGCCACCTGGCGGGCGAGTTGCTGCGGGCGGTAACGCGGGACCGGCGTCAGCAGGGTGCCCAGTCGAATCCGGGAGGTTGCCAGCGCGGCGGCGGTCAGCAGCATCCAGGGGTCCCCGAAGGGGCGCCCCTGGTGCTGTCGGTGCAGTACGTGGTCCCAGACGAAGAGTCCGTCCCAGCCTGCCTGTTCGGCGGCTGCCGCTACGGTGGCGACGTTACGGGGGTCGGCGAAGTCGCCGAAGTTTGGGATGTTGATGGAGAAGCGCACCTCAGCAGGATGCACAGCGGGCCGTGAAGGGGCAATCGAGTTCGGAACCAGGCGGCTTCACGGCTGGTCGCCGACAGGCAGGCCCCCATCGAGGAAGGCTCGGCGGCCTCGACCATGCTCGCCGGACTGCTCGACGAGGCGAGCGGCATGGACGAGTTGTCCACGCGCCGTCGGACAGCCGTCCTCGGCGCGTGCTCGGGACGGTCAGGGCGTGTCGGCCCTTCGTGCGGCGTGCCGGGCGATGCGTGTGGCGGCGAAATCCGTGCCGGCCACGAACCGCATCATCGGGCCGAACGTCGGCGCGGCGAGCGATCCGGTGAAGTACAGGCCGGGCACGGACGACTCGAACCGCGCCGAGAGGCGGGGCGCTGTCGAGCCCGGCACACAGGCGAGAGCGTGGCGCAGGGAAGGGGACAGGAAGGGCACGGCGTTCAGATCGAGCCGGTAACCGGTGGCCGCGAGAACGTGGTCGACGGTCAGGGTCCTGGGTTCGCCGGGTCCGTCGAGTTCCAGGCGGACCGTGGACCCGGCCGTCTCGGCCCGGGTGACGCGGCACGACGTGCGCACCGGCACGATGCCGTCGACCCGGTCCCGCAGCCACCATCCGCCCGAGGGCCCCAATGCGCGCCGGAACAGCATCATCCGGGCCGGTGCGGGCAGCCACCGGACCGATCCCGGAGCCCTGCAGACCGCTGCCAGGACCCAGCCCGTGCCCAGGGGCGATGCGGGCTTGGCGAGACGCTGCCTCCAGGGGCGTGCCAGGTCTGGCACCGTTCCCCACAGCACATCCGGCTCCCGGACGAGGACCTGCACGTCGGCGCCGGCCTCGTGCAGCAGTGCTGCGCTCTCCAGGGCGGACTGGCCACCGCCGACCACGGCGACGCGCCGGCCCGCGTACGGCGACAGGTCGGTGTGGTGACTGGTGTGGGACACCAGGGCTCCGGCGCCGGCCCCCTGCGGGGCCAGGCTCCGCAACTCCTGTGGAATGTGGGCCAGGCCGTACAGTCCGGTGGCCACCACCACGGCCGCGGCCGCGAGTTCCTGCCCGTCGTCCAACCTGACGACGAACCCCGGGCCGGGCCCGGCCCGGTCGACGTTCACGACGCGCAGGGAGTCGACCGCGCCGACGTACCGCTTCTGGAACCACTGCCCGTAGCGGACGAACACGTCGCACGGGATCGGTGTCAGCTCGGTCAGCTCCGGTTCACCGTGCTCCCTGCGGAAGTCCGCCAGCCGTCCGCCGGGCTCCGGCGCGGACAGGTCGGTGGCCGCAGGGGTCGACTTGAGGAACATCCCGGTCGCCATGGCGTGCCGCCAGCTGCCCAGCACCGCGCCGAAGATGCGGACCGGCACCCCCGCCGCCCGCAGATGCGCCGTCACCGACAGTCCGTACGGCCCGGCACCGATCACGACCACCGGATGTCCCGCCCGCTCGGTGAACGCCTCCTCGTGGGCAGGGCGCTGCCCCGGAAACGACTGTGTCATCCATCCCCCTGCTGGTTCTCGCGCCGCCTTCCCCAAGGCGGCGCGACCGTTCGGGATGGCGCGCCGGCACAGCGCCGTCGCGCTCGTTCCCCCTCCGGCGCACAGTGTTACCCATTCGGCGGTACCGGAATGCGAGATCGATCCATCTTGCCCAAGAGATGGTCGAACCGAGTACGGGTGCCGCCGCTGTCGCCAGGTGAACGCCCACTGAGATCGGCTCGGGCCGTCGCCACCCGCCTCGACGAGCGTGCCGGCTGCCATGTCGCCGACCTCTCACTCACCCTCTGGCTCTGCGGACACTGTTCTTTCGTCGGACAGAACTGGTGCTGTGACCGCGAAGGTGCCCCATGCGGCCCTGGGTGTCAGCGCGGCTGCCGGAGGAAGGCCAGGAGTGCGGCGGTGAGCTCGGCAGGCGCGTCCTCTTGTACGAGGTGCCCCGCACCGACAATCGGCTCAAGTCGCGCGCCCGGGATACGAGCCACGAGCTCCCGTCCCTTCGCCGGGGGGATCCAGGTGTCGTCCTGGCCCCAGCACACCAGCGTGGGGAAGCCGATCTCGCCGTACCGATCCTGCACTTCGTCGGTGTGCAACTGGTCGGCATGGGCGATCTGCCGGTAGAAGGCCGCTTGACCGAGGTCGCCGAGCCATGGCTGCACGAGACGGTCGAGGACGACGGGGTGCAGTCCAGGGCTGCTGGCTGAGCTTATGTACTCGCGCACCAAAGCGTGGTGCAGTGCGGGCGGCAGCTGTTCGAAGACCTCGAAGTGCTCGCCGACCAGCCGGAAGAACGGTGAACCCCACGGGGCCAGCGCGACCGGGTCGACCAGCGCGAGCGCACGATAGCGGGCCCCGTGCAGCAGATGCGCCCGCAGGGAGACCGCACCACCGAAGTCGTGGGCGACCACCAGGGGTTCCTCAAGGCCCCAGTGCGCCAGCAACTCGGTGAAGACCCTGCCCTGGGCGGCCAGGGAGACGTCCTGGCCGACGGACTTCTCCGATGCCCCGTAACCGGGCATGTCCCACACGAACACCTGATGGCAGCGGGCAAGCGCGCGGGCCACCGCGCGCCAGACGTACGAGGAAAAGGGCGTGCCGTGCAGAAGCACGACCGGATCCTGGCCGGGCTGTCCGAGGCTGTCCCAGCGGACGCCGCCCGATGTGCTGCGAAATGTCTGGGGCAGCCGCCAATCACTCACGGGTGCTGGTCCTCTCCGTTGTGTCTGTGGTCCGAGCGGGTGATCAAGCCTCCTCATCAGCCTGGAGGTGCTGCGTGATCACCGAGAAGCGGTTCCCGCAGACGGACTCCGGCCGCACCATCGCCCGGCCATGGCGCACTGAGCTCGCACTGCCCTGGGCACACGCTCCGCTGCGCCTCCTGTCCTTCCGCGCCGGTCAGTCGGCGCACCCGCTCGGCCATCACACCTGCGTGCGGTGGGCGCGGATGTCCCGGCCCGTCCCCCCTTCTGCCCGGCGAACCTGTGCGGCCGCAGAGCCGTCGATGTCGAGCGCCGTTCCGTACAGCCGGTCCACCTTCAACCGGATGACCACCCGGCGCTCGGCAACCAGCTGCTCCAGGAACGCGCGTTCATCGTCGGGCCTCGCGGCCTGCGGGATCATCTCGAGCAGTTCCCGACCAACTGCGTCGCCCGGGACCGTCGTGATCTCCGAGACCTCGGCTTCGCCTTCGGCGACGGCGAACGACCACACATCGCCGCCCTGCATATGCAGGGCCGCCCGCGGGTCCCGTCGCAGATGCCCGATCTTGATGCGGTCGGCCGTCGTCGAGAACCGCACCATGCGGGCGTCGGGGTCCCAGCTGTACATCATGGCGGTCAGGGTGCGGGTGGCCACTGCGCTTGACGGTGGCGAGGGCTCCGAACCGTTGCTTGCCGAGCAGGCCGGGGAGGGCTTCGTCGGACAGTGGTCGAGGCGCGGGTCCCTGAGTCATGACGTGATCAACGTCGCTGGAGCCCCGACGATTTCCTGTACACAGGGCATCCTGCAGGGAATGGGGGCACCCTCTGGCGGCGGCCGCCCGGGTGCCTGGCAAGGCCCTACTGGTCCTGACCCGCCTGTGGGGCGGGAGCACCTCTACGGCCGCCTGGCGGCCGGGGCCGCCGGACACGGCCGGGCCGTTTGCCGCAGGTGAGGCCGTCCCACTGCATCCGGCAGCGGTCGCGAACCGGCCGGCGGCCGTCGAGCAGGACACGCGGATGACCTGATCAGCGCGGACAGCGAAGCTCGTCACCGGATCACGGCCCGCCTCTCGCGTGCCCATGGGCGAACACGCGACCGACATTGCCGCGCTCGGCGATCACCGGTCTGATGCCTCTCACCCACAGCAGGTGCCGGTCACCGTCGGATGCACGGTCGCGACGTGCCCGTGGAGCAGCGCCGCCGCTGGCGCGAGGTTCCGGCGTGCCGGCAGCCGGTCCACCGGGCCGGGAAGGGCGTCGGCGCAGCAGGCCCGCAGCGGCCCGGAGTGCCGCTGGCCTGCAGGGGGCGCTTCTCGGCCAAGGTGCGTGCCTGCCGTGTCCGGCCCCTGAGCAGGGTGCTGTGCGTGGAATCCTTGACCCCTAGTCGGCGCTCCAGGATGCTGTGTTGCGGCACATGAGATGTGTGCCGTAATGAGGAACGCCGACCCAGACCTCACACCAGCCGAGGAGTGGCCATGACGCACCAGGTCCGTGCAGTCGTCGCGCGGGGGAAGGGCGCCCCCGTCAGCCTGGAAACGATCATCGTGCCCGACCCGGGTCCGGGCGAGGCACTGGTGAAGGTCGAGGCTTGCGGTGTCTGCCACACCGATCTGCACTATCGCGAGGGCGGCATCAGCGACGAATTCCCCTTCCTGCTGGGTCACGAGGCCGCGGGCGTCGTGGAGTCGGTGGGAGAGGGCGTCACCGACGTCGCCCCGGGCGACTTCGTCATCCTCAACTGGCGTGCGGTGTGCGGGCAGTGCCGGGCTTGTCTGCGCGGACGGCCGTGGTACTGCTTCAATACCCACAACGCGAAGCAGAAGATGACCCTGCTCGACGGGACCGAGCTGTCTCCGGCGCTGGGAATCGGCGCGTTCGCGGAGAAGACGTTGGTGGCCGCGGGGCAGTGCACGAAGGTCGACCGGGCCGCTTCGGCTACGGCCGCAGGCCTGCTCGGGTGCGGGGTGATGGCGGGCCTCGGCGCCGCCATCAACACCGGCAACGTCGGACGCGGCGACAGTGTGGCGGTCATCGGCTGCGGCGGCGTCGGGGACGCGGCGGTCGTCGGGTCGAGCCTGGCGGGCGCGGGGAAGATCATCGCGGTGGACATCGACGACCGGAAGCTGGCCACCGCCAAGAAGCTGGGCGCGACTCACACCGTCAACTCCAAGGACAGCGATCCGGTGGAGGCGATCCGCGAGCTGACCGGCGGCTTCGGCGCTGACGTCGTCATCGAGGCGGTCGGCCGCCCCGAGACGTACAAGCAGGCCTTCTACGCCCGCGACCTGGCCGGCACGGTCGTCCTGGTCGGTGTACCGACCCCCGAGATGAAGCTCGAGCTGCCGCTGCTGGACGTGTTCGGCCGGGGTGGCGCGCTCAAGTCCTCCTGGTACGGGGACTGCCTGCCCTCCCGCGACTTCCCGATGCTCATCGACCTCTATCTGCAGCGCCGGCTGGACCTGGACGCCTTCGTCACGGAGACGATCGCGCTGGACGAGGTGGAGAAGGCTTTCGAGCGGATGCACGGCGGCGACGTCCTGCGCTCGGTGGTGGTCCTCTGATGGCCGTCGCCCGCATCGAACACCTCGTCACTTCGGGGACGTTCTCGCTGGACGGCGGCACCTGGGACGTCGACAACAACGTCTGGATCATCGGCGACGACACCGAGGCCGTCGTCGTCGACGCCGCGCATGACGCCGAGGCCATCGCCGAAGCCGTCGGCGAGCGTACCCTGCGGGCCATCGTGTGCACCCACGCCCACAATGACCACATTGACGCCGCACCCGAACTCGCGGCGCGCACGGGTGCCCCGATCCTGCTGCACGGCGACGACCTGCCGCTGTGGAAGCAGACCCACCCCGACCGGGCGCCCGACGGCGAACTGGCCGACGGCCAGGTGCTCGCGGTGGCGGGTGTCGAGCTGACCGTGCTGCACACGCCCGGCCACGCCCCCGGTGCGGTCTGCCTGTACGCGCCGGCCCTCACGGCGCTCTTCAGCGGTGACACGCTCTTCGCGGGCGGTCCGGGGGCGACGGGGAGGTCGTACAGCCACTTCCCCACCATCGTCGACTCGATCCGGCACCGGCTCCTCACTCTGCCGGGCGACACCGTCGTCCATACCGGACACGGGGAGGCGACCACGATCGCCGCCGAGGCTCCGCACCTTCAGGAGTGGATCGACCGAGGCTTCTGACGACCCGGCCTGCACAGGGCAGTACGCGCCCGTCTCCTCGTCCCTCGTGGGGCGAGGAGGCGGGCCGCCTTCATGTGCCCTGCAGCGGATCGGGTTTCCTTCTTGCTTCGTTGTTTATTACGCATGACGTTGCGTAAAGAGCAACTCCGATACTGGGCTGCCTCGGCTCGGGAATGCCTTGACAAGGGTCCGGGGCGACCCCAGACTGATGTTGCGCTTACCGCAATCCGTTTCGCTATACGCACCGAGGTGTCATGATGATTCCCGCGTGCCGTCTTGCGGATCTCCCGCGAGGCGAGGCCCTCCGGCTCGACATCGATCCGCCGGTCTCCGTGTTCCACACCGACGACGGCGAGCTCTTCGCCATCGACGACACCTGCACCCACCAGGACGCCTCGCTCGCCGACGGCTGGCTGGAGGGCTGCGAGGTGGAATGCCCGCTGCACGCCTCGAAGTTCGACCTGAGGACCGGCGCCGTCGACGCCCCGCCGGCCAGGCTTCCGGTCCGGACGCACGAGGTCGTCGTCGAGGACGGCACGATCTACGTCCGCGTGTCCACGGAGGCCCCCAACCTGCCGCCCTGCGTCGCTGCGCGGCTCGCCGCGGGTCCCGCGTGAGGACCGTGGCCGTGGTGGGCGCTTCGCTGGCCGGTCTGTCGGCGGCGCGCTCACTGCGGAAGCAGGGTTACGACGGGCGGCTGGTCGTCATCGGTGACGAGCTCCACCGCCCGTACGACAGGCCGCCGCTGTCCAAGGAGTTCCTGGCCGGAGCCGTCGGTGAACCGGACCTGGCGCTGGAGACGGACGACGAGGACCTGCAGGCGGAGTGGCTGCTCGGCACCCGCGCCACCGGACTCGACCGTACGGACCGCTCCGTCCGGCTCGCCGACGGACGAGGGGTCCGCGCCGACGGCATCGTCATCGCCACCGGCGCCGCCGCGCGCACCCTTCCGGGCACCGAGGGCCTCGCCGGAGTGCACGCCCTGCGCACCCTGGACGACGCCCGCGCCCTGCGCGACGAACTCGCCCTGGGCGGTCGGCTGGTCGTGATCGGCGGCGGATTCATCGGTGCCGAGGTGGCCTCCACCGCCTCCGCCCTCGGACTCGACGTGACGGTCGTCGAAGTGGCTCCGACGCCGCTCGCAGGACCGCTGGGCGAGACCATGGGCGGCATCGTCTCCGCCCTTCATGCGGACCACGGCGTACGGCTGTTGTGCGGCGTGGGCGTCAAGGGGTTGAGCGGGGAGGCCCGGGTGGACGCCGTCCTGCTCGAGGACGGCCGCAGCGTTCCCGCCGACATCGTCGTCGTCGGTGTGGGGGCACGCCCGTGCGTCGAGTGGCTGGAAGGTTCCGGCATCGCGCTCGACAACGGCGTGAAGTGCGGCGCGGACGGCCGCACCAGCCTGGCCGGCGTGGTCGCGGTCGGGGACTGCGCCAACTGGTACGACCCCCGAGCGGGCGCCCATCGCCGCGTCGAACACTGGACCGGTGCGCGGGAGCGTCCCGATGCCGCAGTCGCCACGCTGCTGGCGGGGGGTGCGGTGGAACCGGGTGTGCCCCGGCCGCCGTACTTCTGGTCGGACCAGTACGGCGTGAAGATCCAGTTCGCCGGCCACGCGGCCGGCGCCGACAGTGTGACGGTCGAGGAGGGCGCCCCGGGCGACCGCAACGTCCTGGCCGTCTACCGGCGTGCCGGTCACCCGGTCGCCGTGCTCGGGATGAACCAGCCGCGGCTGTTCACCCGGTGGCGCAAGCAGCTCACCGCCGCTATGTCTTGACACGGCCTCTGCGGCATCCCATGCTGCGGTTGCCCATGGCACGCAGCGTTGCTCCATACACAACGCCGTCCGGAGTCGCTCTTCCCGGCGCGTGAATGACCCCTCCACGACGTTCCCCGAGGAGTGCACCGTGACCTCGACCAGCCTGCCGGGCAGCCTGATCGCCACTCTCCCCGGCTCCTCCTACACCGATCCAGGGATCTTCGCCCAGGAGCAGGAGCGCATATTCGAGACCATGTGGTTCTGCGCCGCGCGCTCGTCCGACCTCGCGAAGCCCGGCGCCTTCCGCACCGTCGACGTGGGCCGCGAGAGCATCCTCCTCGCCCGCGCCCGCGACAACGCGATCCGCGCCTACTTCAACGTGTGCCGGCACCGCGGAGCCAAGCTCCGAACCGAGGAGAGCGGCGAGGTCAAGCGGGCCTTCCAGTGCCCGTACCACGCCTGGACGTACGACCTGAACGGCAAGCTGGTCGCGGCGCCCAACCTCACCAAGATGCCCGACGTGGGCCGCACCGAGTACGGCCTGGTGAGCGTCGCCGTCCGGGAATGGCTCGGCTACGTCTGGGTCTGCCTGGCGGAGAACCCGCCCTCCTTCGAGGAGGAGGTCATCGGAGAGGTCGTCGCGCGCCTCGGCGACGTGGAGTCGATCGAGCGCTACGGCATCGAGGACCTCGCGGTCGGCAAGCGGATCGTCTACGACGTCAAGGCGAACTGGAAGCTGATCATCGAGAACTTCATGGAGTGCTACCACTGCGCCACGATCCACCCCGAACTCACCGAGGTGCTCCCGGAGTTCGCCGACGGCTATGCCGCCCAGTACTACGTCGGGCACGGCGCCGAGTTCGGTGAGGAGGTCCAGGGCTTCACCGTCGACGGCTCCGAGGGCCTGGAGCGCATCCCAGGGGTCTCCGAGGACCAGGACCGCCGCTACTACGCGATCACCGTCAGGCCGCAGGTCTTCATCAACCTCGTCCCCGACCATGTGATCTTCCACCGGATGTACCCGGTGGCCGTGGACCGCACCATCGTCGAGTGCGACTGGCTCTATCTCCGGCAGGTCGTCGACGGCGGCAAGGACGTCAGCCGGTCCGTGGAGCTCTTCGACCGGGTCAACCGCCAGGACTTCGACGCCTGCGAGCGCACACAGCCAGCCATGAGCTCGCGGCTGTACGCCAAGGGCGGCGTGCTGGTCCCCAGCGAGCACCACATCGGTGCCTTCCACGACTGGGTGACCGAACGCCTGGGCACCCGGCAGCCGGAGTAGCGGCGCACGGGCCGCTCAGCCCAGGTAGCCCATCCGGTGGCTGATCTCCTCGGCGCCCTTGAGCAGCACCGGAGCGAGCTCGTGCAGGCGCTCCTCGGTGAGCCGGTACGAGGGCCCGGAGGCGCTCAGCGCCGCCACGACCTCGCCGTCCCGGTTGCGGACCGGTGCGGCCATGGCGTGCAGGCCGATCTCCAGCTCCTCCAGGGCCCAGGCGTACCCACGCTCCCGGGCCTCGGCGAGGTTCTTCTCGAGCTTCGTCTTCGCCGTGATGGTGTGCGGGGTGACCTTCTTGAGGCCGGCCTCGGCCAGCAGCGCCGCGCGCTCCTTGGCGGGCAGATGGGCCAGAAGGATCTTGCCGCTCGAGGTGGCGTGCAACGGGGTCAGCTGGCCGACCCAGTTCTGTGCGGTGACGGCCCCCGGACCGCGCACCTGGTAGAGGTTGACGGCGTAGCGCTCCTGCAGCACGGCGATGTTGACGGTTTCGCCGATCTCCTCGGCCAGGCCCTCGCAGACCGGGCGGCCCTGCTGGGTGATGTCGATGCGTCCCGTGACCGCGCCGGCCAGGCGTACGATGCCGAAACCGAGCCGGTACTTGCCGCGCTCGCCCGCCTGCTCCACCAGGCCGCGCGCCTCCAGGGCACCGAGAAGGCGGAATGCGGTGGACTTGTGGACATCGATCTCGGCGGCCACCTCACTGACGCCGGCCTCGCCCCGTTGGGCCAGAATCTCCAGGACGCTGATGGCTCGGTCGACCGACTGCACGCCGCCGGCCTGCTGATTTGACGTTTCGGTGTCTTGGCTGTGGTTGCTCACAACGAAACTATACGCGTAGTAAACAACATGAGCGCAAGCAACCGGGGTGGATCGAAGGCCCTGGAAGGTTGCGTGGCGCGCAACCTGGTGCGTATAGCGCTACTCGTACTAGCATGCCTCGCGTATCTACGGCGCGAGCGAGACGAGACACCATGGCTCCCCTGCAATACGACTTCGTCATCGTCGGCGGCGGATCGGCCGGCAGTGCACTGGCGAACAGGCTCTCCGCGGATCCGGCGAACCGGGTACTGGTCCTGGAGGCCGGCCGGTCCGACTACCCGTGGGACGTCTTCATCCACATGCCCGCGGCCCTGACCTATCCGATCGGCAGCCGCTTCTACGACTGGAAGTACGAGTCCGAGCCCGAGCCCCACATGGGGGGCCGGCGCGTCTACCACGCACGCGGCAAGGTGCTGGGCGGCTCCAGCAGCATCAACGGCATGATCTTCCAGCGCGGCAATCCCATGGACTACGAGCGCTGGGCGGCCGACCCGGGCATGGAGACCTGGGACTACGCGCACTGCCTGCCGTACTTCCGGCGGATGGAGAACTGCCTGGCGGCCGATCCGGACGACGAGTTCCGTGGCCATGACGGGCCCCTCGTCCTCGAACGCGGCCCGGCGACCAATCCGCTCTTCGGCGCCTTCCTGGAGGCCGTGCAGGAGGCCGGCTACGCCCGCACCGACGACGTCAACGGCTACCGGCAGGAGGGTTTCGCCCCCTTCGACCGCAACGTCCACCGAGGGCGGCGCCTGTCGGCCTCCAAGGCGTACCTCAAGCCCGCCAGGAAGCGGCCCAACCTCACGGTCAGGACCCGGGCCCTCGTCACCCGCGTCCTCTTCGAAGGCAAGCGCGCCGTCGGGGTCGAGTACCGGCGCGGCCGCGGTGCGCCCCAGCAGGTCCGCGCCAAAGAGGTCATCCTCTGCGGCGGTGCAATCAACTCCCCGCAGCTGCTGCAGCTCTCCGGCGTCGGCAACGCCGAGGAGCTGAGCGCACTCGGCATCGACGTCGTCCACGATCTCCCGGGCGTGGGCGAGAACATGCAGGACCATCTGGAGGTCTACGTCCAGTACGCCTGCAAGCAGCCGGTCTCCATGCAGCCGTACATGGCGAAGTGGCGCGCCCCCTTCATCGGGCTGCAGTGGCTCTTCCGCAAGGGCCCCGCCGCGACCAACCACTTCGAGGCCGGCGGCTTCGCCCGCAGCAACGAGGACGTCGAGTACCCCAACCTGATGTTCCACTTCCTGCCGGTCGCGGTCCGCTACGACGGCTCCTCGCCCGCAGGCGGCCACGGCTACCAGGTGCACGTCGGGCCCATGTACTCCGACGCCATCGGTTCGGTGAAGATCAAGAGCAGGGACCCGCGCGAGCGCCCGGCACTGCGCTTCAACTACCTCTCCACCGAGCAGGACCGCCGTGAATGGGTCGAGGCGATCCGCGTCGCCCGCCAGCTCCTCAACCAGCCCGCGCTCGCCCCGTACAACGGCGGGGAGGTCTCGCCCGGTCCGGCGGTGGAGACGGACGAGGAGATCCTCGACTGGGTCGCGAAGGAGGGCGAGACCGCCCTGCACCCCTCCTGCACCTGCAAGATGGGCACCGACGAGATGGCCGTCGTCGACCCGACCAGCATGCGTGTCCACGGGCTGGGAGGCCTGCGTGTGGTGGACGCCTCCGTCATGCCCTACGTCACCAACGGCAACATCTACGCACCGGTGATGATGATCGCCGAGAAGGCCGCCGACCTGATCCTCGGCAAGGAGCCGCAGGCGCCGTCGAAGGCCGTGTACTACCGCCACCGTGACGCCCAGAAGCAGGCCGGGTAGACCTTGGGCGCCGCAGGGCTCCGGGCGCTTCTCCACAGCGTCCGCTACGAGGTGCTGCCCGCGAAGTCGACCGAGGACAAGGTCCTCGCCCACGTCCCGCGCGACGTCGCCGTCACCGTGACGGCGTCGCCGGTGAAAGGCCTGGATCCCACGCTCGATCTCGCCGGGCGGCTTGCAGCGCACGGCTACCGCGTCGTCCCGCACGTACCTGCGCGGCTGCTCAGGGACGACGCGCACCTGAAGGAGGTCGTCGACCGGCTCCGTGCGGCAGGCGTGGAGGACCTCTTCGTCCCGGCGGGCGACGCCGACCCGCCCGCCGGGGTCTACGACGGGGCGTTGCCGGTGCTGCGCAGGCTGACAGAGCTGGGCAGGCCCTTCGCCCATGTCGGGGTCACCGGCTACCCCGAGAGCCATCCGCTCATCCACGACGACGTGACCGTCCAGGCGATGTGGGACAAGCGCGAGCACGCCACGTACATCGTGAGCAACCTCTGCTTCGATCCTCGTGTGCTGGGGGAGTGGGTCGCCCGGATCCGGCACCGGGACGTCACTCTGCCCGTGTACCTGGGCGTCGCCGGGCCCGTGCAGCGGGCGAAGCTGCTGGCCATGGCGACGAAGATCGGCGTGGGGGAGTCGGCCCGCTTCCTGACGAAGCACCCCTCATGGTTCCTGCGCTTCGCGACGCCCGGCGGATACTCGCCCGAGAGGCTGCTGACCAGCTCCCATGAGGCCCTCGGCGCGCCCGCGGCGGGCGTGGCCGGCCTGCACTTGTTCACCTTCAATCAGATCGCCGAGACGGAACGGTGGCGCCGCGCGCTGCTGGACCGATGGGGCGACTGAAGGCCGCTGAGGTCGTATACGGCGGTGGGCGGGCCGGAGATCCTGCCCGCCCACCGATTCCGTGCCGCTCAGCGGAAGACCACCGTGCGGTTGCCGTCCACCATGACGCGGCTCTCGCTGTGCCACTTCACCGCATGCGCGAGGACCTGTGCCTCCACGTCCCGGCCGACCGTGACCAGCTCCCCGGGGTCGAGCGAGTGGTCCACCCGGACCACGTCCTGCTCGATGATCTGCCCCTCGTCCAGGTCGGGCGTCACATAGTGCGCCGTCGCGCCGACGAGCTTCACTCCGCGGTCGTAGGCCTGCTCGTACGGTCGCGCGCCCTTGAAGCTGGGCAGGAAGGAGTGGTGGATGTTGATGGCTCGGCCCTCGAGCTGCTTGCACAGGTCGTCGGAGAGGATCTGCATGTAGCGGGCCAGCACCACCAGGTCGATGTCCAGTTCGTGCACCAGCTCCAGCAGCCGCGCCTCGGCCTCGGCCTTGGTGTCCTTGGTGACCGGGAGGTGGTGGAAGGGGATGCCGTAGGTTTCCGCCAGCCCCTCGAAGTCCCGGTGGTTGGAGACGATCGCGGGGACCTCGATGTTGAGGGAACCCGTGTGCCGGCGGAAGAGCAGATCGTTCAGGCAGTGGCCGAACCGGGACACCATGATGAGCGTCCGGGTCGGGGTCGAGGCGTCCCGCAGGGTCCAGGAGATCCGGTAGGCCTCCGCGACGGAGCCGAAGCGGTCACACAGGTGTTTCAGGCCGGTGTTCGGGTCGGAGACGTCGAAGTGGACCCTCATAAAGAAGCGGCCCTGGAGCCGGTCGTCGAACTGCTGGCTCTCCAGGATATTGCCCGAGTTCCTGACGAGAAAGCCGCTCACGGCATGAACCAGTCCCGCGCGGTCGGGACACGAGAGGGTGAGGACGTACTCACGGCCGGGTTGCGGACGAGGGGACATGGGCGGCCTCCGTCGGTGCGTATTGCACAACTCAGTGAGCGATACGCAACATGGTCGAGGTCGATGGGGTCGTGGGTCAAGAGTGGGGGGAGCGATGACCCCCGTGCGGAATCGTCATCCGTCAACCCCTTGACGTAGGTCTGCACATTCGCAAGGGTGTTCCACCACAAGCAATTGGATGCACGATGCGCAACGCATTTCGGCTGAAGGGCTTGGCGCGTGGCAGACCTGTATGTGGATGGAGAATGGCGGCATCCAGTGGCCGGAGGCCTACGGGAGATCCGCTGTCCCGCTGACGGCACGCTCTCCGCGACCGTATCGGAAGGGACGCGCCCCGATGCCGAGGCGGCGATCGCCGCGGCCCGCCGCGCCTTCGACGCGGGCCCCTGGCCGCGTACCCCCGAGCGGGAGCGTGGCGCGCTGCTCCTGCGGACCGCCGACCTGATCGAGCGCGACGCCAAGGAATTCGCCCGCGCCGAGTCGCTGGACACCGGCAAGCGACTCGTGGAGAGCGAGTACGACATCGCCGACGTCGTCTCCTGCCTCCGCCACTACGGAGGGCTCGGCGGCACCGACGCCGGCCGGGTGATCGACACCGGCCGCGACGACGCCGTCAGCCGCGTCGTGTACGAGCCGGTCGGCGTGTGCGGACTGATCACCCCCTGGAACTACCCGCTGCTCCAGGCGTCCTGGAAGGTCGCGCCCGCCCTCCTCGCGGGCAACACGATCGTCCTCAAGCCCAGTGAACTCACCCCCTCCACCTCGATCCTGCTGATGAGGGCACTGGAGGAGGCCGGGCTCCCGGCCGGCGCCGCCAACCTCGTCCTGGGGACCGGTCCCGAGGTGGGCGCACCGCTCGCCGAGGACCCCGCCGTCGACATGGTCTCCTTCACCGGCGGCCTGGACACCGGAAGACGGATCATGGCCACCGCCGCCAGGACGGTGAAAAAGGTGGCGCTGGAGCTCGGCGGCAAGAACCCCAATGTCGTATTCGCCGACGCCGACTTCGAGACGGCCGTGGACTTCGCGCTCACAGCCGTCTTTCTGCACTCGGGGCAGGTCTGCTCGGCCGGTGCTCGGCTGATCGTCGAGGACTCGCTGCACGACCGTTTCGTCGACGAGGTCGTCCGCCGCGCCCGGCAGATCCGCCTGGGCGGCCCCTTCGACCCCGAGGCCGAGACCGGAGCGTTGATCTCCGCCCAGCACCTGGAGAAGGTCGAGGCGTACGTCGCCGCGGGCCTCGCCGAGGGAGCCGTGCTGCGCTGCGGCGGCGAACGGCCCGGCGACCCCGCCCTCGCGAACGGTCACTACTACCCGCCGACCGTCCTCGACGAGTGCCGGCAGGACATGCGCGTGGTGCACGAGGAGTCCTTCGGACCCGTGCTCACCGTGGAGCGCTTCACCGACGAGGACGACGCCGTACGCATCGCCAACGACACCGAGTACGGACTCGCCGGAGCCGTGTGGACGCAGGACGCCGGAAGGGCCCAGCGGGTCGCCGGGCGGCTGCGCCACGGCACGGTGTGGATCAACGACTACCACCCCTATGTGCCGCAGGCGGAATGGGGTGGCTTCGGGCACTCGGGCGTGGGCCGGGAGCTGGGACCGACCGGCCTGGACGAGTACCGAGAGCCCAAGCACATCTGGCAGAACATCCAACCCCGGCCGCAGCGCTGGTTCCGCGGCTGAACGCCGAAAAGAGGTCGATCGTGACCCCCACACAGACCGAGGTGCCGCAGCGGCGCGGCACACCCCAGGACTCGGACGGCTCTCCGGTCATCTCCGTGCGCAATCTGTGGAAGGTGTTCGGGCCGAAGGCCGACCGGGTGCCGGGATCGAAGGAGCTGTGTGGCCTCACCCGCCGCGAGCTCATGGACCGTACGGGATGCACCGCCGCCGTACGCGACGTGAACTTCGACGTCGCGCCGGGCGAGGTCTTCGTCGTCATGGGCCTGTCCGGATCCGGCAAGTCCACGCTGGTGAGATGTCTGACTCGGCTGATCGAACCCACCGCAGGGGAGGTCGTCTTCGAGGGCCAGGACATCCGCGAGGCGGACGACAAACGCCTGCGCGAACTACGCCGCCGCAAGTTCTCCATGGTCTTCCAGCACTTCGGACTGCTGCCCCACCGCCGGGTGGTGGACAACGTGGCCTTCGGTCTGGAGATCCGTGGGATGAGCAAGGGCGAGCGCATGAAGCGGGCCCTGGATGTCGTCGAGCTGGTCGGCCTCGCCGGCTACGAGAACTCCTACCCCGACCAGCTCTCCGGCGGTATGCAGCAGCGGGTCGGCCTTGCCCGGGCGCTGGCCGGCGATCCGGACGTGCTCTTCTTCGACGAGCCGTTCTCGGCGCTCGACCCGCTGATCCGCCGCGACATGCAGAACGAGGTCATCCGGCTGCACCACGAGGTCGGCAAGACCATGGTGTTCATCACCCACGACCTCTCCGAGGCGCTCAAACTGGGCGACCGCATTCTGATCATGCGCGACGGAAAGATGGTCCAGTGCGGAACCGGCGACGAACTGGTCGGCGCCCCCGCCGACGACTACGTGCGCGAGTTCGTCAAGGACGTCCCGCGCGGCGACGTGCTCACCCTGCGGTGGATCATGCGTCCGCCGGAGGGTCATGACGCCCTGGACGGCCCCGAGCTGGGCCCGGACGTCGTGGTGCGGGAAGCCACCCGGGCCGTCCTCGCGGCCGAGAAGCCGGTCAAGGTCGTCGAGGGCGGCAAGCTGCTCGGCATCGTCGGCGACGAAGAGATCCTCGCGGTGGTCGCCGGGCAGGAAGGCGACATGTGATGACCGTCGCCATGGAGAAACCGGAGAAATCCCAGAAGGCGGCGAAGGCCGGGACGGTGAAGCAGACCGCTCCCGCCGCCCGCGTGCGCAAGGTCGGCCGGGCCATGGTGGTGGCCGCGATCCTGGTCGTCTGGCTGGTGCTCTTCGCCCTGCTGCGGGGGAAGCAGACCCTGTCCCTGGCCGCGGCGGACCTCACCGGTCTGCACCGCTGGCTCAACGACGTCAACGACTCAATCGGCGCCAACCGCAACTCCAACCCGCTCTTCCTGTACTTCTTCAACGAGATCCGGCTGGTCATCGACAACCTGGTGACGTTCGTGCAGGACCTGATCTCCCAGCCGTCCGGTACCCGTCCGGTCCCGCAGATCGGCTGGCTCGGAGTCGTCGGCCTCGCCGGGTACGTCTCCTGGGCGGTGGGCAATTGGCGGGTGGCGCTGCTGGCCGTGGCCGGCTTCACCTTTCTCGGGCTGCAGAACCTGTGGCAGGAGAGCATGGACACCCTGGCACTTACCCTCTCCGCGGTCTTCGTGGCGCTGCTGTTCGCGATCCCGCTGGGCGTGTGGGCAGGACTGTCCGACCGGGTCAACCGGATCATGACGCCCTTCCTGGACTTCATGCAGACGATGCCTACCTTCGTCTACCTGGCGCCGCTGACCCTGATCTTCCTCATCGGCGGGGCCTCCGCCACGATCGCCACCGTGATCTACGCGGCGCCGCCGGCGATCCGCATCACCGCGCACGCCATACGTTCCGTGCCGGAGACGACGGTCGAGGCGGCCGACTCGCTGGGCGCAACGCGCGGCCAGTCGCTGCGCAAGGTCCTGCTGCCGATGTCCAAGCGCACCGTGGTGATGGGCGTCAACCAGACCATCATGGCCGCCCTGGCCATGGTGACGATCGCGGCCCTGATCGACGCGCCCGGCCTCGGCAAGACCGTCGTCCAGGCCCTGCAGTCGCTCGACGTCGGTACTGCCTTCAATGCAGGCCTGGCCATCGTCGTCATGGCCATCGTCCTCGACCGGGTCACGACCGCGGCGAGCGCACGCGAGGAGGCGGCCCGGCGTTCGAAGAACCGCATCCTGAAGTGGCGTCGGCCGCTGCTGGGAGCGGGTGCGGCGGTCACGGCGGTACTGATCTACATGTCGCACACCTTCGTGTGGGCCGCGGAGTTCCCCGGCGACGGCGGCATGGGCAGCTCCATCGCGAGAGCGGCCGATGAAGTGACCACCTGGGCGCAGGACAACCTGTCGGGCCTGACGAACGCCTTCCGCGACGTGATCACCAACGGCCTGCTCAATCCCTTCCAGTCGCTGCTCACCGACTCCCCGTGGTGGCTCGTGGGTGCGGTCCTGATCGCACTCGGTGTGGTGCTCGGCGGCCCGCGTGCCGGGATCACCACGGCCGCGTGCGTGGGCCTGTTGGTCGGTACGGGCGTGTGGTCGGACGCCATGACGACGCTGGCGTCGACCGTCGTCGCGACGGTGCTCGTGTTGGTGCTCGGTGTCGTCTTCGGGGTGTGGATGGGGCGCAGCGTGCTCGTGGACCGGGTGCTGCGGCCCACGCTGGACGCGGCGCAGGTCATGCCGCCGTTCGTCTATCTCGTGCCGTTCCTCGCGCTGTTCGGCGCGACCCGCTTCACGGCCATCGTCGCCGCGATCGTCTACGCGGCGCCGGTCGCCATGAAGATCATCGCGGACGGGGTGCGGGACGTGCCCGGGACCACCGTCGAGGCGGCCACCTCCGCCGGGTGCAGCACCTGGCAGATCATCACCAAGGTTCAACTGCCGATGTCACGCAGTGCCCTGACGCTCGCAACCAACCAGGGCCTGATCTACGTGCTGTCGATGGTTGTTGTGGGCGGCCTGGTAGGCGCGGGCGCCCTCGGCTACGACGTCGTGGCCGGATTCTCGCAGGGAGAGCTGTACGGCAAGGGGCTGGCGGCGGGGCTCGCCATCGTACTGCTCGGAGTCATGTTCGACCGGATCACTCAGGCAGCGGCGAGACGCTCAGGCGCTTAAGGAGCACGAAACATGGCAAGACACTGGCGAGCCGGCGCGGCCGGCCTGGCCGTCCTCGGCCTCACCCTCACCGCGTGCGGCGGGGCGAAGGTCGGCGACAGCGCCTCCTCCGGTTCCAAGAGCTCCGGCAAGTGCGGCACCTTCAACCTTGCCGTCAACCCGTGGGTGGGCTACGAGGCGGACGCGGCGGTCGTCGCGTACGTCGCGCAGCACAACCTCGGCTGTACGGTCAACAAGAAGGACCTCAAGGAGGAGATCGCCTGGCAGGGCTTCGGCACGGGTGAGGTCGACGCCGTCCTGGAGAACTGGGGCCACGACGACCTGAAGAAGAAGTACATCACCGGGCAGAAGACCGCCGTCGAGGCCGGCCGGACCGGCAACAAGGGCATCATCGGCTGGTACGTGCCGCCGTGGCTGGCGAAGGCGCACCCGGACATCACCGACTGGAAGAACCTCAACAAGTACGCGTCCCACTTCAAGACCTCGGAGTCGGGCGGCAAGGGCCAGCTGCTGGACGGCGACCCGTCGTACGTCACCAATGACGCGGCGCTGGTGAAGAACCTGAAGCTGGACTTCAAGGTGGTGTACGCGGGCAGCGAGGCCGCGCTCATCCAGGCCTACCGGAAGGCCGAGAAGAACAAGGAATGGGTGATCGGCTACTTCTACGAGCCGCAGTGGTTCATGTCCGAGGTGCCGCTGGTCAAGGTCAAACTGCCCACGTACAAGACGGGTTGCGATGCCGACGCGGCCAAGGTCGCCTGCGACTATCCGGTCTACGACCTCGACAAGATCGTCAGTGCCAAGTTCGCCAAGTCGGGCAGTCCCGCCTATGACCTGGTGAAGAACTTCAACTGGACGAACGAGGACCAGAACACCGTGGCCAAGTACATCGCGGTGGACAAGATGTCGCCCGACGCGGCGGCGAAGAAGTGGGTCGAGGCCAACAAGGACAAGGTGGACGCCTGGCTGAAGTAGGCCAGGACCGAAAGCCGCTCGAACATGCCCGGCGGGCGGTGCGCATCCGTGCGCACCGCCCGCAGGGCATTGCCGTGTTTTCGGGCTTTTCTCCGACGCCACGGACCTCTTGACACCCCCTCCCCGGGACGGGCACATTGAGTTGCGCAACCTGAAGCATGTTGCGCAGACAGCAACTGAACCGGCTGGGCCGGTTCGATTCGGAGGTGCGGCGATGGCGGGACCCCGAGTGGTCATCATCGGAGCGGGCGTCGTGGGAGCGGCTCTCGCCGACGAGATCTCCGCCCGAGGCTGGACCGAAGTGACCGTGGTCGACCAGGGCCCGCTCCCTGCCACCGGGGGATCCTCGTCCCACGCCCCGGGCCTGGTCTTCCAGACGAACTCCTCCAAGACCATGACCGAACTGGCCCGTTACACCGTCGAGAAGTTCTGTTCCCTCGACGTGGACGGCAGTCCTTGCTTCCTGCAGGTCGGCGGCCTCGAAGTGGCCACCACCCCGGAGCGGCTGACCGAACTCCACCGTCGCCACGGCTGGATCACCGCCTGGGGCATCGAGGCCCGGCTGCTGAGCCCCGAGGATTGCGTCGCGCAGCACCCGCTGGTCAACCGGGACAGGGTCCTCGGCGGCCTCCTGGTCCCGACGGACGGCCTTGCCAAGGCCGTCCTCGCCGTCGAGGCGCAGATCCGTCGGGCCACCGAGCGCGGTGTGCGCTTCCTGGCCCGCCACGAGGTCCTCGACGTCCAGCAGAGCGAGGGCCGCGTCACCGGAGTGCTCACCGACCAGGGCGAGATCCCCGCGGAGATCGTCGTGTGCTGCGCCGGCATCTGGGGCCCGAAGATCGCCCGCATGGCCGGCATGAACCTCCCGCTCACACCGCTCGCCCACCAGCTCGCCTGGACCGGCCCGGTGCCGGCCCTCGCCGGCCAGACCGAGGAGGCGGTGCGCCCGATCCTGCGCCATCAGGACGCCGACCTCTACTACCGCGACCGCTTCGACACCCTGGGCATCGGCTACTACGGCCACCGCCCGATGCCCATCTCCGCCGACGACATCCTCTCCGTGGACGAGGCCGAGGCGATGCCGTCGGTCCTGAAGTTCACCGAGGACGACTTCGCGGACGCCTGGACCGAAACCCGGTCCCTGCTCCCCGCGACCAGGGACGCCAAGGTCGAGGAGGGCATCAACGGCCTGTTCTCCTTCACCACCGACAACTTTCCGCTGCTCGGCGAGTCCCCGGACCTCAAGGGCTTCTGGGTCGCCGAGGCCGTCTGGGTCACCCACTCCGCAGGCGTCGGGCGAGCCATGGCCGAATGGCTGGTCGACGGCCACTGCTCGTCCTTCGACCTGCACGAGTGCGACGTCAACCGCTTCGAGCCGCACCAGCTGGCCCCGGAGTACGTGCTGGCCCGCGACTGCCAGAATTTCGTCGAGGTCTACGACATCCTCCACCCCCTCCAGCCGTCCGGGAAGCCGCGCCCGATCCGCACCAGCCCCTTCCACGCCCGCCAACAGGAGCAGGGCGCCGTCTTCCTGGAGGCGGCCGGCTGGGAGCGCCCGCAGTGGTACGAGGCCAACGCCTCCCTCGTCGAGGGCCGCTCCATCCCGACCCCCAACGACTGGGCCGCCCAGTACTGGTCGCCGATCGTCGGCGCCGAGGCACAGGCCACCCGTGAGACCGTCGCGATGTACGACATGACGGCCCTGAAGCGGCTGGAGGTCAGCGGATCGGGCGCCGCCGCCTTCCTGGAGCGGCTGTGCACCGGCAAGGTCGCCAAGTCCGTCGGCTCGGTGACGTACACCCTCCTCCTCGACCACAACGGCGGCATCCGCAGTGATGTCACCGTCGCCCGACTCGCCCGCGACCTGTTCCAGGTCGGCGCCAACGGCAACCTGGACCTCGACTGGTTCGCCCGTCACCTCCCCGCCGACGGCTCGGTCCAGGTTCGCGACATCACCCCCGGCACCTGCTGCATCGGCCTGTGGGGCCCGCTCGCCCGCAAGGTCCTCCAGCCCCTCACGGACGCGGACTTCTCGGGGGACGGCCTGAAGTACTTCCGGGCCAAGCGCGCCCACGTCGGCAGCGTCCCGGTGACGGCGATGCGCCTGTCGTACGTCGGCGAGCTGGGCTGGGAGCTGTACACCACCGCCGACCTGGGCCGGAAACTGTGGGACACCCTGTGGCAGGCGGCCGAGCCGCTGGGCGGCATCGTCGCCGGCCGCGGCGCCTTCAACAGCCTCCGCCTGGAGAAGGGCTACCGCTCCTTCGGCACCGACATGACCTTCGAGCACGACCCCTACGAGGCCGGCGTCGGCTTCGCCGTCAAGCTCGACAAGGACGACTTCATCGGCAAGGCGGCGCTGGAGCGGCGCAGGGCCGACGTACGGCGCAGGCTCACCTGCCTCACCATCGACGACCCGCAGGCTGTCGTCATGGGCAAGGAACCGGTGTACGACGGCGACGACGCGGTCGGCTACGTCACCAGCGCCGCCTACGGCTACACGATCGGCAAGGGCATCGCCTACGCGTGGCTGCCCACGGAACTCACCACGCCCGGCACCACCGTGCACATCGGCTACTTCGGCCGACGCGTCGAGGCGGTCGTCGCCGCGGAGCCCCTGTTCGACCCCAGCATGTCCCGCCTCCGTGGCTAGGACACCATGTCCCGCCTCCGTGGCCAGGACACAGCGTCAACGACGGAAGGAGCACCGCCGATGACCGCAGAACTGCTCGACGGCAAGGCGACCGCCGCCGACGTCCGCCGCGAACTGGCCGAGCGCGTGGCCAAGTTGACCGCGAGCGGCGGCCGCCCGCCGGGACTCGGCACCGTCCTCGTCGGCGACGACCCGGGCAGCCGCGCCTACGTCGCAGGCAAGCACCGCGACTGCGCGCAGGTGGGCATAGCCTCCATCCGCCGCGAACTGCCCGCCGACGCCGGCCAGCAGCAGGTCGAGGACGTCATCGACGAACTCAACGCCGACCCGGCCTGCACCGGCTACATCGTCCAGCTCCCGCTTCCGCGCCACCTGGACGCCAACGCCGTACTGGAACGCATGGACCCGGCCAAGGACGCCGACGGGCTGCACCCCGTCAACCTCGGCCGGCTCGCCCTCGGCGTCGAGGCCCCGCTGCCCTGCACCCCGCGCGGCATCGTCGAACTGCTGCGCCGGTACGAGGTGCCGCTCGCCGGAGCCCGTGTGTGCGTGATCGGACGCGGCATCACCGTGGGACGGCCCATCGGCCTCCTGCTCACCCGCAGGTCGGAGAACGCCACCGTCACCCTTTGTCACACCGGAACCAAGGGCCTGGCCTGGCACCTGCGCGAGGCGGAGATCGTCATCGCGGCCGCCGGCTCGCCCGGACTGATCACCAAGGACATGCTGCGCCCCGGCGCGGCGGTCCTGGACGTCGGCATCACCCGCACCGAGCACGGGCTGGTCGGCGACGTGCACCCGGAGGCCGCCACGGTCGCCGGATGGCTCGCGCCCATGCCCGGGGGCGTGGGCCCCATGACCCGGGCCATGCTGCTCGCCAATGTCGTCGAGGCCGCCGAGAGGAACGCGAACGCCGTATGAACGCGCTGACCACACCCCTGGCGGACCTGGACCCCGAGGTCCACGCCGCGCTGCAGGCCGAACTGCACCGCCAGCAGTCCACCCTCGAAATGATCGCCTCCGAGAACTTCGCGCCCTCCGCGGTGATGGAGGCACAGGGCTCGGTCCTCACCAACAAGTACGCCGAGGGCTACCCGGGCCGTCGCTACTACGGCGGCTGCGAGCACGTCGATGTCACCGAGCGGCTCGCCATCGAGCGGATCAAGTACCTCTTCGGTGCGGGCTTCGCCAACGTTCAGCCGCACTCGGGTGCCCAGGCGAACACGGCTGTCTTCTTCGCACTGCTCCAGCCCGGCGACACCATCCTCGGCCTCGACCTCGCGCACGGCGGGCACCTCACCCACGGCATGCGCATCAACTACAGCGGCAGGATGCTCAACGTCGTGCCGTACCACGTGTCCGAGGCGGACAACCTCGTCGACCTGGACGAGGTGGAGCGGCTCGCCAAGGAACACCGTCCCAAGATGATCATCGCGGGCTGGTCGGCGTACCCCAGGCAGCTGGACTTCGCGGCCTTCCGGCGGATCGCCGACGAGGTGGGCGCCCTCCTCATGGTCGACATGGCGCACTTCGCGGGCCTGGTCGCCGCCGGGCTGCACCCCAACCCCGTCCCACACGCCCACGTCACCACCACGACGACCCACAAGACGCTCGGCGGCCCGCGTGGCGGGGTCATCCTCACCAACGATGCCGACCTCGCCAAGAAGATCAACTCAGCGGTGTTCCCCGGTATGCAGGGCGGTCCGCTGGAGCACGTCATCGCCGCGAAGGCCGTCTCCTTCAAGATCGCCGCCTCGCCCGCGTTCGCCGAGCGCCAGACCCGTACCCTCGCCGGCGCCCGTATCCTCGCCGAACGCCTCACCCGCCCGGACGCGGCCGCCGCCGGGGTGAAGGTGCTGACCGGCGGTACGGACGTCCATCTGGTCCTGGTCGACCTCCGCGACTCCGAACTGGACGGCAGGCAGGCCGAGGACCTGCTCCACGGGATCGGCATCACCGTCAACCGCAACGCCGTGCCCTTCGACCCGCGCCCGCCCATGGTCACTTCGGGCCTGCGCATCGGCACCCCGGCCCTGGCCACCCGAGGCTTCACCGACGAGGACTTCGCCGAGGTCGCCGATGTGATCGCGCTGGCGCTCCGGCCCGAGCCCGACATCGCCGCCCTGCGCGCCCGCACCGAGGCACTGGCGGCGAAGCACCCGCTCTACCCGCACCTCTCAGGTTCTTCAGGAGACACCCGATGAGCCCCCGCACCCCCGGCGCCGAACTCCCCGAACACCCCGACTGGCTGTGGCGCACGCCCGAACCGAAGCGGTCGTACGACGTGATCGTCGTCGGTGGCGGCGGACACGGCCTCGCCACCGCCCACTATCTGGCGAAGAACCACGGCATCACCAACGTCGCCGTGCTGGAGAAGGGCTGGCTGGCGGGCGGCAACATGGCCCGCAACACCACCATCATCCGCTCCAACTACCTCTGGGACGAAAGCGCCGGCATCTACGAGCACGCGCTCAAGCTGTGGGAGGGACTGGCGGAGGAGCTCGACTACCCGATCCTCTTCTCCCAGCGCGGGGTGCTCAACCTCGCCCACAGCCTTCAGGACGTCCGCGACAGCGTGCGCCGCGTCGAGGCGAACCGCCTGAACGGCGTGGACGCGGAATGGCTCGACGCCGAGCAGGTCAGGGAAGTCTGTCCGATCGTCAACATCTCTGCGGACGTGCGCTATCCGGTCATGGGCGGTACCTACCAGCCGCGGGCCGGCATCGCCAAGCACGACCACGTCGCCTGGGGCCTGGCCCGCTCGGCCGACGCCGCAGGCATCGACATCATCCAGAACTGCGAGGTCACCGGCCTGGACATCACCGGCGGCCGGGTGGTCGGAGTCCAGACCACACGGGGCCCGATCGCGGCGGGCAAGGTGGCGCTCTGCTCGGCCGGACACACCTCGGTGCTGGCGGCGATGGCGGGCATCGAACTCCCGCTGCAGAGCCACCCGTTGCAGGCACTCGTCTCCGAACTGCTGCAACCCGTGCACCCGACGGTCGTCATGTCCAACGCGGTCCATGTGTACGTCAGCCAGGCGCACAAGGGCGAGCTGGTGATGGGCGCGGGCATCGACTCGTACAACTCCTACACGCAGCGCGGCGCCTTCCACATCATCGAAGAGCAGATGTCCGCCGCCCTCGAACTCTTCCCCGTCTTCGCCCGCGCCCACGTGCTGCGCACCTGGGGCGGCATCGTCGACGTCAGCCCCGATGCCTCGCCCATCGTCGGACTCACCCCCGTCGACAACCTCTATGTCAACTGTGGCTGGGGCACGGGCGGGTTCAAGGCCACCCCGGGCGTCGGCTGGGTGTACGCCCACACCATCGCCCACGACACCCCTCACCCCCTCAACGCCCCCTTCTCGCTCGACCGTTTCACCACCGGCGCGCTCGTCGACGAGCACGGCGCGGCCGCGGTGGCCCACTAGGGAGCCGAACCATGCTGCTCATCCCCTGCCCGTGGTGCGGGCCGCGCGACGAGGCCGAGTTCCACTACGGCGGCCAGGCACACGTGCCTTATCCGGAGGACCCGGCGGCCCTGACCGACGAGGAGTGGGCCCGCTACCTCTTCTTCCGCGACAACCCGAAGGGCCCGTTCGCCGAGCGCTGGAGCCATGCGGCGGGCTGCCGCCGCTGGTTCAACGCGGTGCGGGACACGGCGACGAACGTGATCCTCGCCGTGTACCGGGCGGGGGATGAGCGTCCGGAAGCGGCTGAGCCGCGTCCGGTGATTCCAGCCCGTCTGGGGGTCCCCCCTCTGGGGGAGTTCGAGGCCGAGCCCGAAGGGCGGTCCACGACCACCGGCCCTCGGCCGGCATCGAAGCCGGTGTCCGCTGCGGTGGGCGTCCCGGGTCAACCGTTCCGGCTGTCGGCAGGTGGTCGGGTCGACCGCGGCCACCCTGTGCGCTTCACCTTCGACGGCACCGAATACCAGGGCTACCGAGGCGACACCCTCGCCTCCGCCCTCCTGGCCAACGGGGTCATCCAGGCCGGCACCAGCATCAAGCTCGGCCGCCCGCGCGGCATCTTCTCGGCCGGCGTGGAAGAGCCCAACGCCGTCGTCCAGATCGAGGCGCCCTTCCCGGAGCCCATGCTGCCCGCGACGACCGTCGAGCTCTACGACGGCCTGGCGGCGAGCAGCCTGCCCGGACAGGGACGCCTCGCCACCGAACCGGACCCGGCCCGCTACGACGCCGTACACGCCCACTGCGACCTGCTCGTGGTCGGCGCGGGACCGGCGGGCCTCGCCGCGGCGGCAGTCGCCGCCCGCAGCGGAGCACGCGTCATCGTCGCCGACGACCAGCCGGAACTCGGCGGCAGCCTCCTCGGCACAGGCGAACTCCTCGACTGGGTCGACGCGACCGGCGCGCAGCTCGACGCCGCTCCCGATGTGCGCGTGCTGCGCCGGACCACCGTCTTCGGCCACTACGACGACAACCACCTCCTCGCCGTCGAGCGCCGCACCAACCACCTCGGCACCGAGGCCCCGGACAATGTCTCCCGCGAGCGTGTCTGGCGCATCCGCGCCAGTCGCGTCGTCCTCGGCACCGGCGCCCACGAGCGGTCACTCGCCTTCGCGGACAACGACCGCCCCGGTGTGATGCTGGCTGCCTCGGCCCGCGCCTACGTCAACCGGTACGGTGTCCTGCCCGGCCGCCACGCCGTCGTCTTCACCACCAACGACAGCGCCTACGCGGCAGCACTGGACCTCACCGCGGCGGGCGTGGACATCACGGCGATCGTCGACACCCGCAGCAAGCCGGGGGAGTGGGCGGAGCGTGCCCGGGCGGCCGGCATCGAGGTGCTGACGGGGCATGCCGTCACCGGCACGGAGGGCGACACGCGACTGACCGCCGTGACCGTCGCGCCGTACGGACAGCCCACGGGGCAGCGGGAGTTCACCGCCGATCTGCTCCTGGTCTCCGGCGGCTGGAACCCGGTGGCGCATCTGTTCAGCCAGGCGGGCGGCAAACTGCGCTACGACGAGGAGCTCGGCTCCTTCATCCCCGACACCTGCCGCCAGGCGGTCGAGGTCGTGGGCGGCGCAAGCGGCGTCCTCGACCTGGCCCGGGTCCTCACGCAGGGGGCAGCCGCCGGCGCCCGCGCGATCGAGGCCGAGGGCTACACCCCCCGGACGCCCCACCTCCCGCAGGTGGCCGCGCAGCCGCAGACGCCACCCATGCAGGTCTTCGCCGTCCCGGGCCGGGAAGGCGCCCCGCGTTTCGTCGACCTCCAACGCGACGTCACCGTCGACGACTTGGCCCGGGCAACCGGCGCCGGTATGCGCTCGGTCGAGCACACCAAGCGCTACACCACGGCCGGCACGGCCAACGACCAGGGCAAGACCTCCGGCGTCCTGGCCAGTGGCGTCGTCGCCGAACTGCTCGGCGTGGACGTCTCGGCGCTCGGCACGACCACGTTCCGGCCGCCGTACACTCCGGTGTCCTTCGCCACGCTCGCGGGCCGCGACCGCGGGGCCCTGCACGACCCGGTCCGCACGACGGCCCTGCACGAGTGGCATCTCGCGCACGGCGCCCTGTTCGAAAACGTCGGTCAGTGGAAGCGGCCCTGGTACTACCCGCAGGACGGCGAGGACATGGAGGCCGCGGTGCTGCGCGAGTGCGCAGCCGCCCGCGAGGGCGTCGCGTTCATGGACGCCTCAACTCTCGGCAAGATCGACGTTCAGGGTCCGGACGCCGCCGTCTTCCTCGACCGGGTCTACACCAACATGATGAGCACCCTGAAGGTCGGCATGATCCGCTACGGCGTGATGTGCCGCCTCGACGGCATGGTCTTCGACGACGGCACCGTCATCCGCCTCGCCCAGGACCGCTTCCTGGTCACCACGACCACGGGCAACGCGGCCGCCGTACTGGACTGGATGGAGGAGTGGCTGCAGACGGAGTGGCCGGAACTGAGGGTCCACTGCACGTCCGTGACCGAGCAGTGGGCCACCGTTGCCCTGGTCGGCCCGCGCTCCCGCGATGTCCTCGGCGCACTCGCACCCCAACTGGCCGTGGCCAACGACGACTTCCCGTTCATGGCCTGGCGCGAGACGACCGTTGCCGACATCGACGCGCGGGTGTGCCGGATCAGCTTCTCCGGCGAACTGGCCTACGAAATCAACGTGTCGCCATGGGAGGCCCTCGCCCTCTGGGAGGCGCTGTACGAGACCGGTGCCCAGTACGGCATCACCCCCTACGGCACCGAGACGATGCACGTCCTGCGGGCGGAGAAGGGCTACCCGATCATCGGCCAGGACACCGACGGTACGGTGACGCCTCAGGACCTCGGCATGAGCTGGGCGGTGTCCAAGAAGAAGCCCGACTTCATCGGCAAGCGCTCCTACGCCCGCGCCGACACCGTCCGCCCCGACCGCAAGCACCTGGTCGGCCTGCTCCCCGAGGATCCGGTCGCCTTCCTCCCCGAGGGCACGCACCTGGTCACCGACAGCGTGCTTCCGGCCCCGCCCGTCCCGATGCTCGGCCATGTCACTTCCAGCTACCGCAGTGCGGCCCTCGGCCGGACGTTCGCGCTCGCCTTGGTCAAGGGCGGCCGGGAGCGCATCGGCGAGCGGTTGTACGCCCCCGTGGGCGACCGGCTGGTTCCGGTGACCGTCGCCAGCCCCGTCCTCTACGACCCCGAGGGAGCCCGCCGCGATGGCTGACACCGCCCTGACCGCACAGCGCCGCAGCCCCCTGGCGCGCGCCGCCCACCACATGGCCGCCGCGACGCGATCGTCCCGCGGCGCGGTCCGACTGGCCGAACTGCCCTTCCTGGCCCAGGTCAACGTCCGCCTGGACGCCAAGGGGGCGGCGGCGGACGCCGTCGGACTCGCCTTGGACCTCCCCCTGCCCCTCGAACCCAACACTGTCGTACAGGCCGGTGAGTTGACCGCGCTGTGGCTAGGCCCGGACGAATGGCTGTTGGTGGGCCGGCCCGGGACCCAGCGGGACCTGGAGAGCCGGATCCGCTCGGCCGCCGCGGACGAACCGGTGTCCGTCACCGACGTCTCGGCCCAGCGCACCACACTTCTCGTCGCGGGCCCCCGCGCCCGCGACCTGCTGTCCCACGGTTGCCCACTGGACCTGCACCCGCGCGTCTTCGGGGCCGGACGCTGCGCCCAGACCACCCTGGGCCGCGCCCAGATCGTGCTGGTCTCCCGTGACGAGCCCAGAGCCGGATTCTGGGTACTGGTCCGTTCGTCCTTCGCCGGCTACCTGACGGACTGGTTGCTGGACGCGGCGACGGAATACGTGTGAGCCAGCTCAACGGGGTGCGCATTCCCGCAGCTCAGCGGCGTTGACCTGGCCCGGGTCGGCCTCCACGCCGCGAAGGAACGGCACGCCGAGACGGTGGCGGCGCGCAGCAGCCGCAGCTCCGCACCGGCCGCTCGGCCGCCCGGCCGGGCGCGGCAGGCCTCTCGGCCACCACGTAGTCAGCGCCCGACCGCTTTCAATCGCCGCAGGACGGGGCTTACGGGCCTCGCCCACGTCAGACTCCTGGGAGGGCCTCTACGATCACGGCTATGGACTGGGTGCAGCGGGCCGCGAAGTTGAGGCAGTGGACCAGGAACGGGACCCGTGCTCCGCACAAGCCGCTGCTGCTCCTGTATGCGCTCGGCCGGTTCCAGGAGGATGCGGATGGTGGCCTGCGATACAGCGCGGTGGAGCAGGACCTGCAGCGGCTGCTGACCGAGTACGGCCCGCCGAACCCTACGACGCCTGCCTACCCCTTCCACCACCTGGTCAGCGACGGAGTTTGGGAGGTGCGCACCGATCGTGGGCCCGGCAGCCCCGGAAGCGGAGTGCGGGATCTGAGGGAGACGGGTGCCACGGGGAGACTTGCGGCGGACTTGAGAGCAGCGCTGCGACGCGAACCGCAGCTGCTCGGCAAGATCGCGCGATCGCTGCTCGATGTGCACTTTCCGCCTTCTCTCCACAGTGAGCTGTGCGAAGCCGTCGGCTTGCAACTGGAGCCGGCGGAGACCGAACAGCCTTCGACGGCGCGCAGGCAGCGGGACCGGCGGGTGCGGGAGCTGGTGCTGACTGCCTACGAGTACCAGTGCGCCTTTTGCGGTTACGACGGCAGGATCGGCGCGGTGCCGGTCGGACTTGAGGCCGCCCACGTGCGCTGGTGGGCGTTCGACGGGCCCGACGACGTCGAGAACGGCCTGTGCCTGTGCTCGCTGCACCACAAGCTCTTCGACAAGGGCGTCCTCGGTGTCGGAGACGGTCACCAGATCCTGGTCTCGCAGCTCTTCGTCGGCCACAGCCCCGCCGCCCGCGAGCACGTCATAGCGCATGCAGGATCACGCGTCGTGCAGCCCGCGCAGGAACAGTCCCCAGCCCACCGCGGCCCCGACCAGGACGCCGCCGGTCATCGTGGTGGCCAGCGTGTCCGGAGAAGGGGAGGCGTACAGAGCCGGATAGAGGGGCATCGGCAGCAGGGCCAGTGCCGTGACGGCCACGGTGGTCCGGGCCGGGCGCATGGAGGCGACGGTGAACAGGGCGGCCAGCGCAGCGGGAATGAGCGGCATCAGGGTTGCCGCGATGACCAGGACCACGGCGATTGCCACGGGCCACCTGCGGCGCCACAGAAGTAGCGCACTTCCGGCCGCCGGCACCATCCCTTCCCGCACGAAGCCCGCCATGCCCCAGGGGAGAAGGCCCTCCAGCCGCGGCGTGGGGACGAAAGGCGACGCGAGCCACGGATACACCGACAGACCGCGTGCCTGCGCGAAGTTCACCGTCACGCACAACGTCGCGCTCCCGGCCGCGACCAACAGGTCAACGGCCCGCCGGGCGTGCTCCGTCCTTCCCCATTCCATGGCGCGCCAGCATACGGCGCGGAAAACGCCCCCGACTGCACACGAACACGCAACCCCGCTGTCTGCGCCCACGTCTATACCAAAGTATAGGTACCCTCCGCGGCTCATCCTTTCGACACTTGCACGTCGCCTACTTTCTGCCGAAGGAAAGCGCTGCAGCGATTCCTAACGTGTTCCCTGACGCAGTCGTTCACCTCGTGAGGAAACAGATATGAACCGTACGCCCGTGATTCTGCGCCCGCTGCTCGCCGCGGCCGCACTCGTGATCGGCATCCTGACCATGGCCGGGAGCCTGCCGCTGGCCTCCCGCCTGACCGGCCTGCTCTCCTACGTCCTAGGTCCCACACCGAGTCAGATCGTCCTGCTGCTCGCGGGTGTCCTCGCTTTCGGGATCACACTGCACCGCAGCCTGCGACCCCTGCGCGTCACTGCCGACGCCACGGACCGGTGATCGGCACCATGAACCGCACCACCCTCGCCGTGGGCGCGGCCGCCGTCCTGGCCGTCGCCCTCACCGCCTGCAGCACCCTCACCGGCGTCACATCACCCGCGGATGCCCGCAACAAGGCTGCCGTGGGCAACAAGCACGGCAGTCCCATCGACTGCACCACGGCCAAGTGCGTGGCCCTCACCTTCGATGGCGGTCCCAGTGCCCCGACTCCCAAGCTCCTCGACATCCTGAAAAAGGAAAAGGTGCACGCCACGTTCTTCCTGCAAGGAAAGGGGCATACGGCCAAGTACCCCGAAACGGTGCGCCGCATGGCCAGGGAAGGACACGAGATTGCGAACCACACCTGGTCCCACAAGGATCTGACCAAGCTGAGCCCGGATGAAATCCGGGCCGAAATAAAGCCTGTTCAGGACGACATCCGGAAGGCTACCGGCAAGGCTCCCACTCTCATGCGCCCGCCGGGTGGGAGCACCAACGACGACGTTTCGAAGGTCATGAAGGGCCTGGGTCTCTCCCAGATCCTGTGGAGCGTCACCGCGAAGGACTTTGCGACCACCGACACAGCCCTGATCAAGAAGCGGGTCCTCGACCAGACCAAGCGCGACGGCATCATCCTGCTTCACGAGCGCTACGCCGGCACCATCCCCGCAGTGCCGGAGATCATCAGCGCACTACGACGCCAGGGCTACACCTTCGTGACCGTTCCCCAACTGATGTCACCGGCTCATCCCCAACCCGGCAAGGTCTATCGCCCCTGACCGCGGTCCGGCCTCATGCCGGCAGTTCTTGTCGGCGCAGGCCGCTGTCATGCGTCCACGGGGCTTGTGGGTGCATCCGCGTCAGCGGGCAGGGAGCCGGTGCGGGGCCTTCCGCCTGGCGCCGGGCCACGCGATGCTGTGTGCCGCTGCCGGAGGGAAGGCAGCGGCACACGTGGGGGAGGAGCACGACATGGACCGGGTGGAGCTGTCCGGGCTGTCTCGCACCGGCCGTGTCCACGTCGTACTGGCCTGGGCACTGTGCGTGTTGTCGCTGCTGCTCGCCGCGGCAACCTGGCTGCCCGGACCGGACAGCGTCCCCTTCGCGGCAGTGGGCGCCGTACTGGTCGCGGTCTTCCCGGTCTTCGGTGCCGCCCTGCCGCGGGCCTTGTTCTCCGAGGGAGCCAGGGCCTTGCTCGGGAGGGCGAACGGCCGCCGGATGTTCCGCTTCATATGGACCCTGCCGACCGGTCTGAAGTGTTTCTACGCGGTGGTCTTCGCCGCAATGCTGCTGGCCGTCGCGACTGGGGGTGTGGCGCAGGACGCCAAGGCAGACGGACATGGGGGCTACTACTACACCCGATGGAACAACACGGAGCTGCGCAGCGAGCGGGTTGCGCTCAGTGAGGACGAGTATCGCGCGGCCACCAAGGCCCAGGCTCGCGTCTTTGCCTCGGCGGCCGCGCTCTTCCACGCCATGGGTGGCTTTCTGGTCCTCGTGGCAGCATCGCCGTCCGCCACCGCCCGGCGCAATGCGACCCGACCGGAGCGGGTCGCATGAACCGGTTACGTCTCCTGCCGGCTTGCCCCGGAGGCCTGAGCGTCTCAGGGTGAGGGCGTCCGGGCAGCGGTCGCCACGGAAGGGCCAGTGACCCAGAGACACGTACCTCGGCTTCCGGGGTGAGCCGCGGTGACACCAGGGCCCGTTTCCCCGGCGCCGAGGGCGCGCACCGGGGCAGCCTGCTGGCGGCGTTGGCCCCAGGAGGGCGCTTTCCGCATACGGTCTTCCGATCCATGTCACAAATGGCCGGGCTGGCTTGTCTCGTGAGGTGAAGGAAGAAGTTCACGTCAGGAGGGTGATGGTCATGCGGGTGTTCGTGGCAGGCGGGACGGGGGTCCTGGGGCGGCGGCTGGTGCCGCAGCTCCTCGCGCGTGGCCATCAGGTGACGGCCACCACGACGAGCGCGGCGAAGCTGGGCCTGGTGGCGCGGCTGGGCGCGGACGGGGTGGTGATGAACGGGCTGGATGCGGCGTCGGTGGGGGAGGCGGTGGCCAAGGCCCGGCCGGAAGTGATCGTGCACCAGATGACCGCCATCTCCCTGGGACACGCCGGCAAGCCCGACATCAAGCACCCGGACCGTTGGTTCGCCCTCACCAACCGGCTGCGCAGGGAAGGCACGGACCACCTGCTGGCGGCGGCCGAGGCGACCGGGGTGTCCCATGTCGTCGCGCAGGGCTACGCCTCCTGGAACGGTATCCGCGAGGGCGGGTGGGTGAAGACGGAGCAGGACCCGCTGGACGTGCTGGAGGGTACGGCGGCGCAGGCGGGCCTGGAGACGTTGGGGTACGCCGAGGACAGGGTTCTGCGGGCCGGTGGCGCGTTCCTGCGGTACGGCGCGTTCTACGGTCCGGGCGCCATCGACGACCAGGTCGAGCTGGTCCGCAAGCGGCAGTACCCGCTCATCGGGCGGGGCACGGGCCACAGCTCGTGGGTGCATCTCGACGACGCGGCGAGCGCCACCGTGCTGGCCGTGGAGCAGAAGGCGGGAGGCGTGTACAACATCGTCGACGACGAACCGGCCCCGGCAAGTGAGTGGCTGCCCCATCTGGCGGCATGCGCGGGAGCGAAGCGGCCGATGCGTCTCCCGGTGTGGCTGGCCCGGCTGCTGGCCGGCGACCAGGCGGTGGTGATGATGACCGAGGGCCGCGGCTTCTCCAACGTCAAGGCCAAGCGCGAGCTCGGCTGGCAGTTGCGCCATCCGTCGTGGCGGCAGGGCTTCGCGGAGGAGCTGGCGTGACCGAGAAGACCGGGAAGGCCGAGGAGTTCGAGGGGGCTGCGGCCGCTGCTGTTCTCGATCGCGTACCGGATCCTGGGCAGCGTGACCGAGGCCGAGGACGTCGTCCAGGAGACCTGGCTGCGTTACGAGGCGTCCCCGACATCCCCCACGTCGGCCAAGGCGTTCCTGTCCGCCGTGGTCACCCGCATCTCGATCAACGTGCTGCACTCGGCCCGCGTCCGGCGTGAGGAGTACGTCGGGCCCTGGTTCCCCGAGCCGCTGCTTGCCGATCCGTACCAGGACCCCGAGCGCTCGGCCGAGCTGGCCGACTCGGTGTCGCAGCACCGTCGGCGTCATCACCACCGTCGACAACCCCACCCTGCTCCAGTGGATCCGGCGGGAAGCGCTCGCCACGAACTCGGCGGGTCCGTAGGAAATCGTCCCCGCGGTGCCACGCGGCCCGACCGGCCTGTCGGGTCCAGGGGTACCTGGCGCTGAGGTCATCGCGGCACCCACCGCCGGCTCTCCGGGTGGCTCGGCGGACACCCGTCACAACAGGAGGGTTCGCCAGCGGTCGGCCGACTCTGTCATGTCCTGGATGACCCGCTCCAGGAAAGTGCCTGCTTTGACCAGCCGCTGCCGCACGGGGCTGTCGGGCCCCAAGGCCTCCGCCGCCGCCGTCGCGGTCTTCGCCGTCCGGAGCGTCTGTTCCGAGCCGATCACGATCGAGTGGTACCAGGCCTCGTCGTCGAGTACGTAGACGTCGTGGCGCCGTTGCGGATTGCGCTCGCGGCGGACATACCCGTTCTGGACCAGGTAGTTCACGGCCGTGGAGATGGAGGCCGGGCTGACCTGCAACCTGCGGGTCAGCTCGGCTGCGGTGCGCCTGCCGTCCTCGGACAGCAACAGGTCGACGTGCACACGCGCTGTCATCCTCGGCAACCCCGTCCTGACCGCCACCTCGACGATCTCCTGCGCCGCCGCGTCGACCGGCGGTGTGGCCGCGTATGGGGGTGTCGGTGTGCTGCGCCGCGCCCGCTGGGATGTCGCCTGGTGCGCCTGCTGGGGCCGGTAGTCGGCGGGGCCGCCGTTGCGCGCGATCTCCCGGCTGATCGTCGAGGTCGGCCTCTCGAGCCGCCTGGCGATCTCGGCGTAGGAGAGCCCGTCGGCGAGTCCGGCCGCGATGCGCTGGCGGTCCTGCTGGGTCATGCGCCCTCCTGGCATGCCGTCAGTATTGCCTTCGGCGCCATTCATTGCAACGCGGCGTTGCATTCGCGTGCAGCGTCATTGCATCAATTGGCCTCCGGTGACCTGGGGATATGCACTTCCTCTGATTGACGTCAGGCTGAATGCAACGTAGCTTTCGAGTTGCTTCAAACGCCTGCAGTTGCGAGATGAGGAAGAGTCATGGGTGAATCCCTGCACACCGTCACGACGCTGCCGACGGCGCGTCAGCCCGGCTGCCCCTTCGATCCGCCGGCGGAGCTGATCGACGCCCGACGCCACGGCCCCATCAGCCGTTACACCCACCCCGGCGGGAAGCCCGGCTGGCTGATCACCGGATACGACCTGGTCAGGTCGATCCTGGCCGACTCGAGGTTCAGCTCGCGCAAAGAGCTCCTGAACGTGGTCGACTTCGAGATCCCTCCGGCGCCGCCCGGCGAGTTCCTCCTCATGGACGAACCACAGCACGGGCGTTACCGGAAACCGCTGGTGGGCAAGTTCACCGCACGGCGGATGCGACTGCTCACCGAACGCATCGAGCAGATCACCACCGACTGTCTGGACGCCATGGAGAAGACTGGGCCGCCGGCGGACCTGGTGACCGCGTTCGCCAAGCCCATTCCCACCATCATCATCTGTGAGCTGCTGGGGGTGCCGTATCAGGACCGGGACTCATTCCAGGAACAGATCGACAAGTTCATGAACGGGGAGACGACCGACGAGGACCTGATGGCGGCCTACACCGCGACCCAGAACTACCTCGCACAGCTGGTCGCCGCCAAGCGCGCGAACCCCACCGACGACGTGCTCAGCGAACTCACCGACAGCGACCTGACCGATGAGGAGCTGCAGGGGATCAGCCTGATCCTGCTGGCGGCCGGGTTCGACACCACCGCGAACATGCTGTCCCTCGGCACCTTCGCGCTGCTGCAGAACCCGACGCAACTGGCTGCACTGCGCGCCGACCCCGCGCTCACCGACCAGGCCGTGGAAGAGCTGCTGCGGTATCTGAGCGTCGCCAAGACGTTCATGAGGACGGCGCTGGTGGACGTCGAGGTGGGCGGCCAGACCATCGAGGCCGGCACGACGGTCGTCCTGTCGTACAACACCGCCAACCGCGACGCCGAGCGCTTCACCGATCCCCACGTCCTCGACCTCCACCGGCAGGACGGCGGACATCTCGCCTTCGGCCACGGCATCCACCTGTGCCTGGGCCAGCAACTGGCTCGCATCGAAATGCGGATCGCCCTCCGCGCTCTGATCAACCGCTTCCCCACGTTGCGCCTGGCTGTGCCGGCTGAAGAAGTTGGCCTGCGCCCGGAGACCGCGGACATCTACGGGGTGAAGAGCCTCCCGGTCACCTGGGACGTGTGACCACGCACAGATTTCTGCGGAATCTCCTGCACAGCCGCCGGTGGCCATGCCCACCAGGTGAGCGCAGTGAACGCCGGGCGCTGCTCGCCGGGTCCTGAGTCCGGGCCCTGTTCGTGTCTTATGGGCCGACTTGGGCCCAGGGTAGGCCCTGGGACCCTGTCCCTGGGCCCGGGGGCGGGCCTAGCGTGGCGGGTGCTCCCGGGGGACGCACTCGTGGCGTGTGAGCACCAGTCAGTTCACTCGCACTCACGAGAGGTTGGTGAGTCGCTTGTCGCGGCTCGGGCTTCACATGCTTACCGGCGTCACGCGCACCAGTGCCCCCAAATACACGGGCGACCACGACACTTGGCCATCCTCGCTCAAGGCTGTACGCGTTCTGCTGCACGTGCTGTTCGCCTTCACGGTGGTGGGCTCCTTAGGGGTGATCGGTGCGGCCGTCGCCGACCAGGCGATGGCTCCGGGGCTGTTCGCACTGGCGTTGTACGCGGCCGCGCCGGGCGTCCTGTCCTGGGTGCTGTTGTGGCGCATTCCCCGAGGTGGCAGACGTGTCTGGGGCGGTCTGATCGCTCTGCAGATGTGGTTGATCGCGGGCAGTCTGCTCAACCTCGCCGCCGGGTCGCTCCTCGGCCTGAGCCAGCTGCTGCTGCCGGTGCTGATCCTGGCGTTCCTCACCAGGCCGGAGAGCCGGATGTGGTTCGCAGTGCCGGTACGGACAGGGAACTGGCGCGGCCTTCGTGCGGCGCTTTCCCGGTTCTCCTTCTCGCGCATGCTCTACCGGCGGCGCGATCGGGGACAGACGGCCGTGGAGTACCTGGGCCTGATCGTGATCGTCGTACTGATCATCCTGGCTCTGGTGACCGGTGGGGTATCCCGCTACGTCGCCGACGGCCTCCACAACACGGTCTGCACCATCACCGACTCGTCATGCGGAAGGGGCGGCGGATCGGCCGGCGGGAGTGACGGGGGTACTGGGGGCAGGGCCGGCGGTGGCACCGGTTCGGGTGGTTCGACGGGCGGCGCCGACGGGGGCACGGACGGAGGTTCGAGTGCGGGCGGCACGGCTTCCGGCGGTACGAGCTCGGGTGGTCCGAGCTCCGGCGGGACGGACTCGGGTGGTGCTGCTTCGGGCGGCTCCACTTCCGGTGGTTCGGGTTCCGGTGGTTCGAGTGGTGGCGACTCGGGCGGAAGCAATGGCGGGGACGGCGGCGGCGGTACCGACGGTGGTTCCGGCTCAGGTGGTT